>CAYZKG010000075.1:0-5811 GCA_964478915.1 uncultured Nitrospira sp. | reverse complement strand
GGGTCCGTAAGAGTCCGCCGGTCTAACCCGTCGCGGCCTTGATGCCGCGCTGCTCATCGACCGCCCGCATCGCCAACAGCCCGATCGCGAAGAATATCGCCATCGTCCCGACAGCCCACCGCTGGCTGCCGGTCCATGCCGTCACCTCACCGTAGATGACCGGTCCGATCACCGCCGCGAATTTGCCCGTGACCGAGAAAAATCCGAAAAATTCCCCCTGGCGGCCCGGCGGCGTCATCTGCCCGAGCAGCGTCCGGCTGGCAGACTGATTTGACCCCAGCGCGGCGCCGGCGACCAAGCCGATAGCGTAAAACTGGGCGTGAGTCTGGACGAACGAGGCCGCGATGGCCAGCGCGATCCAGAGCAGCAAGGTGAGATTGATGGTCCGGCGGGCGCCGATCCGGTCGGCCAGAAAACCGAACCCGACCGCTCCCGCGCCCGCCGTCACCTGCGTCACGAGGAAATAGATAATCAGATCACCGGGAGAAAAATCCAGCACTTTGTTCGCAAAGATGGCGGCAGCCACAATCACCGTGTTTACCGCATCGGTATAAATCAGATACGCGACGAGATAGGACGCGAGATCCCGATAGCGCCGGAGCTCTCGCCCCGTGGTCCGCAGCCGGTCGAATCCCTGCCGCCACGCGGATGTCCCGGCAAGCCCCGTCGGCGCCGCGCGCTCGCGCAAGAAGAGAAAGGTAGGCAGGGCAAAGAGCAGAAAGAAGGCGGCGGTGACCACGAAGCTGAACCGATAGCTCGCGAGATTCGATTCCACGAAGCCGCCCTTAATGAAGGGATAGGCCAGCGCCAGGGATGCGAGACCGCCCAGGTAGCCCAGCCCCCAGCCGTAGCCGGAGATCCGCCCGAGGCTCTCGCGGTTGGCGATCTCGACCAGGAAGGCGCTGCAGAAGACGAAGCCGAGGTCGAAGCCGACGTTGCCGACCCCGAACAGGATCAGTCCCTGCCACACATCCTCCGCTTCCACCGTGTACAGGAGGGCGGTGCAGACGATGCAGACCAGCGTGGAGCCGATCAGAAAATGACGCTTGGCCGCCCGGGCGTCGGCGATGGCGCCAAGCAGCGGGGAGAGCACGGCCACGACCAGCATGGAGAGGGCATAGCCCCAGAACCAGACGCGCTCCGCGGTCCCTTCAGGACCGATGTTCCGGGCGACCACCTGCACGAAATAGACGCTGAAGCCGACGGTGACGATCAGGGTGGTGAAGGATGAATTGGCGAAGTCGTACAGGCACCAGGCCCAGATTTCTCCGGGACCGGCGGGTTGCTTCTTCACACCGATGCTTTCAGGCGCCGCTCGCGCGTGCCGAGGATCGTGTCCAGGAGGCGCCGGTGTGGGGGGATGCCGACCACGTCTTTGACCCGTTTGAGATCCATGGCGGCATAGGGGAGGAGGAACCGTTCCTTGAGTTGGGCGATGCGACACACGGATGCTTCCAGCCGTGACTGCGAAATGGTGCGGTCCTTCACAGCGGCGTAGACAGCTTCCATGGCGGCGACCTGGCGGCCGTGATCCTTGCAGATCAATACCAGATCGACCCCGGCCTGGACGGCCTGCACGGAGGCCTCCTCGATTCCATGGTGGTCGAGAATGGCGCGCATCTCCAGGTCGTCCGTGAGCGTGACGCCTTCGAACCGCAGCTCGTCCCGTAGGAGGTCCGTGAGAATGGCGCGGGACAGCGTCGCAGGCCGCTGTGTGTCGAGAGACGGATACAGCACGTGCGCCGTCATGATCGTCGCGAGCCCGTTCTCGATCGCATGGGCGAACGGTCGAAGCTCTCGCTCGCGAAGCCGCTCCACGGAAGCCGAGACCGTCGGAAGCTCCTTGTGTGAATCCGCAGCAGTGTCACCATGTCCCGGAAAATGCTTGCCGCAGGCGATGACCTTGTTGTCCTGGAGACCCGCGATGGTGGCCAGTCCCAGCTCGCACACGGTCGTGGCTGTCGAGCTGAAGGCCCGGTCCCCGATGACGGGATTGTCTGCATTGGTTTGCACGTCGAGAACGGGGGCCAGGTTCATGTTGATACCCACGGCCCGCAGCTCCGCGGCGGTCACAGCTGCCGCCGCATACGCCAGCTCCGAGGAGCCGCAGGCCCCAAGCACCGCACACGGCGGAAACACGGTAAAGTCCTCAGGCAGGCGGGAGACGCGCCCCCCTTCCTGGTCGATCGAGATCAACAGCGGAGAGTCAGGCGAGCATTGTTGGAGCGCGTTCGTCAGCCGGGCAATTTGCGCGGGGTGCTCGAGATTCCGAGCAAAGAGGATGACGCCGCCGGGATGGTAGTCAGCCAGCAGCTCCCTCAGGCCGGAGGATACCGAGGTGCCGGAGAATCCCAGCATGAAGAGCTGGCCGACTTTTTTGCGCAGCGGGCTAGCCATCAGCTCCGCGCCTCAGCTTCGTCCAGCAGATACTGGATAAGGAGGCGGGTCCCGATCCCGGTCGGCCCCTTCGAGATGTACGGCCGCTCCCGCTCGCTCCAGTCCGTGCTGGCAATATCCAGGTGCACCCACGGTGTGTCCCCCACGAACTTACTCAGGAACAGCGCCGCGGTGATCATCCCCCCGCTGCGGCCGCCGATGTTGCGCATGTCGGCGACATCGCTTCGGAGCTGCTCGAAGTACTCTTCCCAGAGCGGCATTTCCCAGACCCGCTCGCCGGCCTTCTCGCCGGCCCCCTCGATCTGAGCTTTCAGGCCGTCGCTGTTGCCGAACATGCCGATGGCGAACTGCCCGAGCGCGACCACGCAGGCGCCGGTCAACGTGGCCACGTCAATCAAGGCCTGCGGCTTGTAGCGCGTGGCGTAGCTGAGCCCATCGGCCAGGATCAGCCGACCCTCAGCATCGGTATTTTGCACTTCGACCGTCTTGCCGGAGAGTGTCCTCAGAATATCCCCGGGTTTCGTCGCGCGCCCGCCCGGCATGTTCTCGGTGGCCGGCAGGATACCGACGAGATTGAGAGGCAAGCGGAGCCGCGCAGCGGCTCGAACGCTGGCCAGGACCTCTGCGCCGCCGGTCATATCGGCCTTCATCTGCTCCATGTTCTCGGCCGGCTTGAGTGAGATACCGCCCGAGTCGAACGTGATGCTCTTCCCCACCAGCGCGATCGGCCTGGCCTTCCGGTCGCCACCCTTGTACTCCAGGATGATGAATTTGGGCGGCTCCTGGCTGCCGCGCGCCACCCCGAGGATGGCGCCCATCCCGAGTTTTTCCATATGCCGGCGCTCCAGGACCGTCGTCTTGACGCCACGCTCACGCCCGACCTTGTAAGCCTCCTCGGCCAGGCGCGTCGGGGTCATGACGTTGGCCGGATGGTTGCAGAGGTCCCGCACGAGCACGGTCGCTTCCGCACTGACCTGGCCGCGACGCGCGCCGGCGTCGAGTTGGGCCAGACCGTCCCGCTCGCCGAGCAGGATCGTCATCAGCCGCAGCTGACGGGCGTCGTCTTGTTTCTCGCTGCGATAGACGGTGAATTCGTAGCTGCCGAGAAGGGCGCCTTCCACCATGCTCTGCGCAATGTCTCCCGGAGAGACGCGCCCGAGACGCGCCGGCGGCGCCACGAACGATCGGGTGCCGGCCTGGCGTACCCGCTTGGCGGCGGTCCCCATCGCCTGGCGGAGATGATCCAGCCGGACATCTTTCTTTTTCCCGAGCCCCACGAGCACGACGCGCTTCGCCGGGATCTCCCCACCGGTGTGCAGGAGGACGCACTGATTGATCTTGCCGGCGAACTCCCCGGTCTTCAACAGCTCGGAGAGGCGACCGTGCAGTGCCTTGTCGATAAGGGCGGCATCCTGCTCGGGCTTCCGGTCGTCCTCGTAATGGGTCAGCACCAGGGCCTGGGCCGGCTCCCGCGCGACATTCCCCCGCTTGACCTTTATATCCATCGCGCTAACGCTCCTGTCAAAACGCGTCACTCGTCATTCGTCATTGGTGAAGATCGTCCTGACTATTGACCAATGACCAGTGACTAATGACTACACTCCGCGTGTGTCGGGATCCCAGATCTGCTTGTGGAGCTGGAGCTGGAAACGGACCGGGAGCCGGTCGGCAAGAATCCATTCCGCCAAGTCGCGCGGCTCCAGCTCCCCGAACACCGGGCCGAACAGCACCGCGCAACGATCAGCCAGGCGATGCTTCTGAACGACGGCCTGCGCCCAGTCATAATCCGCGCGATCCTTGATCACGAATTTGACTTCATCCTTGGAGGAAAGCCGCTTGAGGTTCTCCCAGTCCATGCGCTCCACCATCCCGCTCCCGGGACATTTGACGTCCATGATCACATGCGCGCGCGTGTCCACGGGGGAGATGTCGATTGCGCCGCTGGTCTCGATGAGCACCGTGTACCCTTCCGCGCACAGGGATTCGATCAAGGGCAACACAGCGGGGTGGTGGAGCGGCTCGCCGCCGGTGATCTCGACAAGCGGACAGGCATACCGCCTGACCGCTTGCAGCACGTCACCCTGGGACATCTCGGTCCCACCATAGAAGGCATACTCCGTGTCGCAATACGAGCAGCGAAGGGGGCAGCCCGTCAGCCGTACGAAGACGCAGGGAAGTCCGGCGTAGCTCGACTCGCCTTGGATACTGTGGAAGATCTCGGTCACCCGAAGAATGTTCGATTTATCCATCACCAGATCACCCAATGTTCAATTCCAACGAGTCACGGGCCATCCCCGACGCCGAGCGATGCGGGCCATGCCGCGGATCGGATTCACCACCAAGGGATGTCCCACCAAGCGGAGCGCCTCGATGTCGCCGGGACTATCGCCGTACGCGTAGCTCTGCGTCAGATCCAGATTGTGTTCGCCGGCAAAGCCCTCGAGCAACCGGCGCTTCCCGTCGCCGTACGGCAGCGGCGTGATCAGGTGGCCGGTAAAGAATCCGTCCTTGCACTGTGGCCGGGCCGCCAGGACATCGTTGACCCCCAGAAAGTCCGCGAGCGGCGCGATCAAAAAGTCAGGCGATCCCGTGACCAGGACCAGGTGGTGCCCCGCCCGTCGATGGCGGTCCATAGCGGCCAAGCCATCCGGAGAGAGCCGCGGGCACACCCGGGAGCGAATAAACCATTTCGCCATCGGCTCGATCACCTCCGGCCGCTTGCCGACGAGGTAGGGTTTCTGCTCCCGCAGCGGATGGAGAGAAAGCAGGTGGCGAGACCGAGCGAGGAGCCGAACGCTTTCCAGGATCTCTCTCCCCCCGATGACCCGATGCTTCAGGAGATACGCGAAGAACCGCACTTCGATGGCCACGCCCGGGACGAGGGTGTTGTCCACATCGAAGAACGCGCCGATTGCGGCGCCGCTCTGGACAGCGGCCGGCAACGGAGGTGGAGGAGGCATGGGGCCTTGGCGGTGCAACAGATAGGTTCGGATCGGCGCCGCTCCAGCGCGGCTCGGGGGCGATTCTAACCGGAAGGCGCACGGATTAACAAGCTCCACAGGGCTCAAACGGCTTCCGGCAGCCCCCGACGACCCAGGAAATATGAATGGAGGGCCTCGACCTTTGTGCGGCGCGGAACGTCGGTGGCATGGAAGATGGGGTAGCGAGAATGGGGGCACCCATTGCAGCACAGAGCAATGGGTCCCGGAGGGTCGGCGCACCGTGGACGAGCTAAGACATGTCCGGGTATAATGCCGCCGGCGCCGAAGTGGTGGAACTGGTAGACACGCACGTTTGAGGGGCGTGTGGGGAAACCCGTGCGGGTTCGAGTCCCGCCTTCGGCACCACCGTAGGCGCCTATCCGGTTCCTTAACGATTCACCATTGACAAGCCCACCGGTTCGATGGATCAATC
>CAYZKG010000074.1:0-14636 GCA_964478915.1 uncultured Nitrospira sp. | reverse complement strand
GGCACCTTGATCCAAAACGCAAACGGCCATCCGGTGGCCTGCGCCGCCAGCACGGCGCTGCACGAAAGGAGGTAGTACCCCAACGGAAAGATGGTGGCATAGGTCGGATCGATGCTCCACGGACTGAGGTGGTGTCGCCCTGCCAGGAAGGCCTCGGCGTGCATCTGGGCCTGCGGAATATCGTTCGTCCAGCCCCAGTGCGCGGCGAGGACCAGCTTGATGGCCGTGATCGCCACCAAACCTACCATGACACGCCTTTTGATCATGGCGTCCGCGTAAAGAGCGGGTCCCGCCTGAGCCCCATCCGATGCGCGACCCATCGCACGACAGTCAGGAGCGTCTGCGTCCCGTAGATCACGCTGCGCCGAAAGCTGATGGAGGAGGCATCCGCCATATACCTCACCGGCACGGGGACGTCGCCTAGCCGAAAGCCGAAGTGCACCGCCTGGACCAGGAACTGCTGATCAAAGACGAAATCATCCGAGTTGTGATGATAGGGGATCGTTTCCAAGACCCGCCGCGAATACGCCCGGAACCCTGAGTGGAACTCCCCGAGGTTCTGGCCCAACACGACGTTTTCCATCAGGGTCAACGCTCGGTTGCCCAGATACTTCCACGCCGGCATGCCGCACTGGAGGGCTTCCCGGCGCGTTCGAATCCGGTTGCCGAGCACCACATCGCACACCCCGGCCTCGATGATCCCGGTCAACATCGGGATCAACCGGCTGTCATACTGATAGTCCGGATGCACCATGACGACGATGTCCGCCCCGCGTTTGAGCGCCTCATCGTAGCAGGTCTTTTGGTTCGCGCCGTAGCCGCCGTTGCGATCGCGCGCAACCACCGTGAGGCCGAGCGCTCGCCCGACGTCCACCGTCCGGTCGCGACTCCCGTCATCCACGAGAACGATTTCGTCCGCCGCACCGACTGGAATATCCGCAACGGTTTTCGCCAGGGTCGTTTCGGCATTGTACGCTGGCATGACCACCATAATGCGCCCACGCTCACGAGCAGGCATGAGTTCTCACGGGTGGATACCCATCCGATGGAGCTCGTCAGCCAGCGCGGACGCGATGATCGCGTTTTTTGTCGGCCCATAGTGGTAGCCACGCCCATCGCACAGCTCAGTGAGCCGATAGGGTCCAAAGACTTGATCAAGTGATACGTAGTAGGGTGTGAGCGTCCCGAGGTGCTGGGCGAGGTGTTGATAGAAGGGACGGCCAACGTCGACAATCTCGCCATAGCGGATCGTCACACCCTGACACGCCCATGCGCCGCACGACTCATCCCAGGCAGGCGTCGCCACAAGCACCGCGAACGGAATGTCATGGGTGGTGAGAAACACCGCCATCTCGCGATATGACGTCCAGGCCTGTTGCCAGCCGCGTCCATCTTGCTCGACCTCAGTCTGGCGGAGGTGGTAGTACTGCGTTGCCGAGGTGAGTAGTTGCTCACGAACAACCGCCTCGGGGGGTGGAGTTGAGGATACGGCAGCCAAGGTGGCCTGTGGGACCCCTGACCACCAGCGACGCAACGCCTTGGCCAATTCAGAATCTCGCCCGTGATACCACACGTCCCACACGACGGCATAGAGGTGCCAGTGGCGCCTGAACCATGCCTTCACGCCTTGGAGCAGACCGGATGTCCTCGCGGGAGACGAAGGAACAAGATCGTTGGGATCCGCGAATTGCAGGACAACCGCATCCGGATGAAATCGCAACGCGGTTTCCTGGACGTAGTTGGCCATCTGCGACGGGTTGTACCCCGGCACCCCGAAGTTCAGGACCTGGAGAGAAGTAAAACGGGGATCCAGGCGTTGTTGGAGTTGTTCGACAAAGGAATCTTCTGCGGGCCATTCGTCGCCAAACGCGAAGGAATCCCCGTACACAAGGACGCGGGTGACTCCGGGTGGCTTCTCCATCCCGTAGCGCTTGTCCCAGGTCGTGGGCACGCGGTGGCCGAACTCGCTCGTCCACACCGGGATGCCTTTGAAGGTCCCGCGGAAATTCGGCGCCAGCGTCTCCTTCCGCGCCGGGTGGAACACGTACATCCGCGCATCAATGTCCAGCGGGTTGAAGAGCCGCAGGGCCGCCTCGGCCACGACGGCCAACAAGAGCCCAGAGCCCAGCGACAGGAGGAGCCGGACAAGCCCTCGCCTCATGGAGGTCAAATCCATCCCCGCCAGAGGTACAGAAGAAGGGCGGCATACTCATGAAGAATGCCGCGGATCTGCTCAAGGCTGGCGCCGAGGCGGTGGGCGTAGAACTGGCTCTTTGGCACCGGCGTTGGGATCACGGTGACCTCCGGCGCCGCCTTGCGCCAGGTGAGGAGCGCGCGGCGCATGTGGTAGGGGGAGCTCACGAGGAGGATCGAGCGCCAACCCTGCTCATCGAGGATCCGGTCAACAAACACGACGTTCTCGTACGTGTTGGCGGCCTCCGTCTCCAGGAGGATCGCCTCTGCCGGCACGCCGAGGGCGGCCGCAAGCTCCTTCATGACCTCCGTTTCATAGAAGACGAAGGTGTAGCCTGACGAGAAGATTAAGCGCGGGGCGAGGCCCTGGCGGTAGAGGTCCACCGCCTGCTTGACCCGTTCCTGGTAGCCGCCGCCCGCCTTGCCCGACTCCCCCACGCCTCCGGCGAAGACGACGATTGCATCGGCGGGCCGCGGCGGCTCGACGACCTTGAGCGGCGCAGCAAGCCACCATGACACCGGGCTCTGGAACAGAATCAGGTAGGCCGCAGCCAAGCCGACGACCGTGCGAAGGGCTCGGCGACGGGCCCTCCGATAGAGTTGACGCAGCGAAGCCTCCCACGAGGGCACCGCCGCGCGACGCGCGGCGAGCGAGCCCTCGATCAACGCCGACATCTGCGCGATGCGCGCGCGCCAACTGTTCTGCCGCGCCGCCGTCATCCGTCGCTCGAGCTGTGCCGGCGAGGCCGGCTCCAGCGCGTTGCGCACTTCCTCGAGGAACTCCTGAGCGGTGCGCGCCACCGCGACGACGTCGCCGTGCCCTGCGTTGAAGCGGCGGATCTCCGGCAGGTCGGTCGCGACGACCGGCAGCCCCATGGCGAGGTACTCGTTGAGCTTGGTGGGATAGACGTGGGCGGTGTACTCGCTGAGGTGATAGGGGATCATCCCGATGTCGAACCCCTTGATGTAGCGCGGCACCTCAGGGTGCGGCCGGCCGCCCAAGAGATGCACGTTCGGACACCGGGTCAGCCGCGACACGTCCACCTGGAGCGGCCCAACCAGCACGAAGTGCGTCTGCGGCAGGCGATTCGCCACCAGCACCAGCAGATCTTGATCCACCCACTGGTGGACGCCGCCGACATAGCCGACAATCGCCCGCGGGATCGCGCGCAGATCCTCCGGCAGCGCGTCGGGCTCGTCGCGGACCCGTGCGAACTGCTCAAAGTCCACCCCGAACGGAAAGAAGTGCACCCTGTCGTTAAACCGGAGGGCACGCTGCCGCAGCTTCTCCGAGGTCACAAAGACGAGATCCGTTTCGCGGAACACCTGCGCTTCGCTGCGGCTGATCCGGCGGGCCTGGGGTGAGCTGGAGGCGAGATCATCGATGCAGTAGTAGACCGTCAGATTCGGCTCCAGCGCGCGAATCAGGTCGCGCATGAGCGGCGTCGGGAGGAACGTCCAGATGATGGGATGGCGAAACCCGGTCGCCAGCATCCACCGCTGCAGGGCGCGCAGGAGCAGCCGACGGTTGATCCAGCGCGCGATCCGGGAGTACGGAAACGGCAGGAGGATCGGCGAGTAGACGAAGAGCCGCTCCTGCACTTGGCGGAACCCCTTGGTTCCCTTGAGCCAGTTCCGAATCCGTTGGGTGAGGCGGGACCAATCCCGCAGCCGGGGGGATCGGACGCCGGTATTCTCAATGAACAGCACCCGGTTGCCCTGCTCCGCCAGGGTCGCCATGATCTGTTGGTGCCCCTGCCAGATGAAGTCCCAATCAATCGAGGAGAGACAGAGGATGTCAGCCCCGCACAACATGGTCTCCCCCTGGATGCCAGGTGCGAAGGGTCTCCCACACCCCCGAGACACGGGCACAGAAGAGGGCCACGTGTCCTTGATCCCCAGACATTGTCCGGCAGAGCGTCAACGGGTCGTCCCCCGCATCGTTGAGCCCCTCGTCGGTGGTCATGGCACACGCATAGCCGGCCTCACGGGCGGCGTCCGCGAGGGCGTGATCCCAAGCCCCGTACGGATAGGCGAGGGCGCGGCACGTGCTGCCCAGGATCTCCTCGATGCGGCGTTTTGACTGACGCAACTCCTCCAGGCGTCCCTGGGGGTCTAGGGACAAGAGGTTGCTGTGGAGGAGGCCGTGGGAGCCGACCGTCACCAGGTGACCTGCAACGGCCTGACGCCACTCTTCCCAGCCGGCCAGCGCGAACTCCGGATGGCGCTCCATCAGCCCGTCGTCACCCACCAACTCCCCGATCCGCTCCACGACACGCTCGGACGGGCCACAGGGCAAGGTCATGATACGCTGCGCGACCTCGGCGAAGGTCCGCTCGGGATCGGCGCGCGTCCGTCCGTCCAGGATGATGCCCTCCCCCAGCTCGAGATGGCGGCTGCGCAACGCCCCCTGGGCGACCAACACCCGCAGGCCGTCGAACCAAAGGGACTCACCACGGTCAATGAGTCCGGGGACGACAAACACCGTGGCCGGGAGGCGGAGGGCCTGAAGGATCGGCAGGGCCGTGATCAACGTGTTGCGATACCCGTCATCAAAGGTGAGCAAGACGGCTCGATCGGGAAACCGCCCATGGGCGGCCATCACGTCAAGCGCCTCATCGAGCGCCAGGACCCGAAAGGCTCGCTGCAGGTGGCGCATCTGACGCGCGAAGTCGTCCTGGCTGATGAAGAGATCCCCGAAGGCCGCCGGGCCCTGACGTCGCGGGACGACGCCATGGTACATCAGAATCCGAAGGCGGCCCCTCTGTCCTCGACGTGCCAGGGCCGCCGCTCCGCTCATGACCGTCCCCCACCCGAGGGATCGTTTGAGCCTCCGCCGCAACACCCCCTCGGCGGTCAGCGGCTGAGCGGCGGCCATCACCCGGACGACGGCTCGCTCAGCGCGAGAGAGCTCAGGGCCGCCCCGGGATCGGCGGCGGGGTGTTTGCTCACCAGGAATGTCCCGATCGCCAGGTAATCCAGGCCCGCGCCGAAGAAGGACCGGATCGCATCCGTCGGCGTGCACACGATCGGCTCGCCATCCACATTGAACGAGGTGTTCAGGACCATCGGCACGCCGGTGAGGCGCTCGAACGCGCTGATGAGCTCCCAGAAGAGCGGCTGGTCCTCCCGTCGAACCGTCTGGACCCGCGCGCTACCGTCCACGTGGGTCACAGCCGGAATCGCGCGGCGCTTCTCAGGGCGAACCGGATAGACGAACAGCATGAAGGGCGACGGGTGGTCGCACTCGAAGTACTCTGTCGCTCGCTCCGCGAGGACCGCGGGAGCAAAGGGGCGAAAGGCCTCCCGATGCTTGACGCAGCGGTTCAGGAGGTCTTTCATGTCCAGCCGCCGGGGGTCGGCCAGGATGCTGCGGCCGCCCAGCGCCCGCGGTCCCAACTCCAGCGGACCCTGGAACCACCCCACCACGGCCCCGTCGGCGAGGAGGCGGGCGACCCGTACTGCGATCTGCGGCTCACGGGTATACGCGACCTTACACGTCTGCAGCGCGGCCTCGATCTGTTCCTCCGTAAACGCCGGGCCGAGAAAGGCGTGCGTCATCGGGGCGTAGCGCGGCTGACGAAACCGTTGGTGGGCAAGCCACAGGGCGGCCCCGAGCGAGGTCCCGGCATCCCCGGCCGCCGGCTGGACAAAGATCCGGCGAAACGGCGATCGGCGCAACAGCGCTCCGTTGGCCACGCTGTTGAACGCCACGCCGCCCGCCAGGCAGAGGTTCGGGACGCGGGTCTCGCGGTGGAGGTGCTCTGCCATGCTGACGAGCACCTCTTCAAGCCGCTGCTGCAGGCTGCAGGCGATGTCCCTATGCCGTGTCGTGATCGGCTCATCTCGCCTTCGGCGGGGACCGAAGACGGCATAGAACTTCTTGGAGAAGCACCGCTCAACCCCGAGGTAGTCAAAGTAGGCGGGGTTGAGCCGAAACCCTCCGCGCCTATCGTCCTGGAGCAGGTCCTCAAACGCCTCGGCGTACGCGGGTGCCCCATAGGCCGCCAGGCCCATCACCTTGTACTCATCCCCGACCTGGAAACCTAGGTGCAACGTCAGGCTCAAGTAGAGCATGCCCAGGGAGTCCGGCCAGTGGACCGTTCGGAGCCGCGTCATGGTGGTCCCGCGGCCAAGGCTCGCGCTCGCGCTGATGTCTTCTCCGCGCTGATCGATCGTGAGGATCGCCGCTTCCTCAAACGGCGAGGCGTAGAAGGCGCTGGCGGCGTGGCAGAGATGGTGGTCCAGAAAGTCTGGTTTCAGTGTCCCCTCCGTGGCCCGTCTGATCTTCTCCGCCTCCCGCAGGTCTGAGAGCAGCGGCGCGAGCGACGATCCCAGGTAAAACGCGGCGTACGTGAACGCCCTCGGCTTGACGAGGGAACGGAGGTTGAAAGTGAGATTGGCTCGAAACATGCGCCACGGATCGACATTGAACCCCACAGCGTCGAGGTCCCCCCAGCCAATCCCCGCCGTCTTCAGGCAGCGCTCGATCGCCAGCCGCGGAAAGCCCCGACCGAACTTGACGCGATCGAGCCGTTCCTCTTCGACGGCGAGGACGATCCGCCCCTCCCCGATCAGGGTTGCCGAGGCGTCATGGGCAAAGCCGGTGTTCAACCCCAGGATCCACGGCATGGACGAGAGATCACCCGCGGATGAATTGGCGATACCACAACTCAAACATCAAGAGTGACCACAACTGATGTCCCCAATCCCTTCGCCCCTCCGTGTGGGCCTCCACCAGCGCCGTCACCACCTGCTGCTGGAGAAGCCCATCCCGAGCGCACCGAGCGGACAGGAGATGATCCGAGAGCAATTCCTTCAGCTCCGTACGAAACCACGCACTGATCGGTACCGCGAAACCCCACTTGCCGCGCCGAAGGTTAGCCGTCGGTACTGTGCCGGCCAGCATGCGGCGCAAGATCAGCTTCGATGTCCGATGCCGCAACTTGAGGTGGCTGGGCAGCCGGGCGGCAAACTCCACCAAGCGGTGATCGAGAAACGGGGAGCGGGCCTCGAGCGCGTTGGCCATGCTCATGATGTCCATCTTCACCAGCAAATCCGTCGGAAGATAAAAGGCGGTGTCCACCGCCAGCGCGGCATCCACCGGATCCAGCGCGGCGGTTTCCTCAAAGATCTGTTCAACCAAACCCTGATCTGCCGGAAACCCATCAGGCCGCGCCAGCAGAGCTGTCTTCAGATCCTGGGTGAAAACCCCAGCCCACATGCGGTAGCGCGCCGCGCGGGGGCTAGCCGCGGCCTGAAGAAACCGGTGAATCCGGTTGGGCCATCGCTGGCGGCTTCCCTGACGAGCCGCCAGCCGCGTTCCAAGCCAACGGACTGGCTCGCGCACCACCGGAGACAGGTGCTGCCATTGCTCAGCCAGCCGGTTAGCCCAGTGCCGGGTGTAGCCAGCGAACGCCTCATCGCCTCCGTCCCCGTTGAGCGCGACCGTCACATGCTCCCGTGTCAGCCTCGAGAGGTAGTAGGTCGGAATGGCCGAGGAGTCGGCGAAGGGCTCCCCAAAATGTTGGACCAACGTCGGGAGCACCTCGATCGCCCGCGGTCTGACGATGAACTCATGATGGTCGCAGCCGAAGGCCTCTGCCACGCGGCGGGCGTGCGGCAGCTCATTATACCGCGTCTCCTCAAACCCGATGCTGAAGGTTTTCACCGGCCTCTCCGAGCAGCGGGCCATGAGCGCCACCACTGCGCTGGAATCCACGCCGCCGCTCAGGAAGGCGCCCAGCGGCACCTCGGAGATGAGCCGTTTGCGGACCGCCGCCGTGAGCAGCTCACGCAATCGCTCAACCGCCTCAGGCTCCCTGAGGGTGAGCTTCGGGGTGTAGGCCAGGCGCCAGTACCGTGTGATACGCGTACCCTGCCGGTCATGGACCAAGCGATGCGCCGGCGGAAGTTTGCGAACCGCGCGATAGATGGACAGCGGCGCTGGAATCGCCAGGTAGGTGAGATAGTAATCCAACGCCTCCTCATCCAGCTCCCGCGGGATGGTGGGGTCGCACAGCAGCGCCTGAAACTCCGAGGCGAACGCCAGCCGACACCCTGCCAGCGTATAGAGCAGCGGTTTCTTGCCGAACCGGTCCCGGGCCAGGAGGAGGCGTTGCTGCGGCTCGTCCCACAGCGCGAGAGCAAACATCCCATCCAGACGCCGCACGAACTCCTCCCCGTAGACTTCATAGAGATGCACAATCACCTCGGTGTCGCTGCGCGTGGTGAACCGATGGCCCAGGCCCTCCAACTCGCGCCGCAGCTCCTGGAAGTTGTAGATCTCTCCGTTGAGCACCGTCCAGATCGACCGATCCTCGTTCGAGATCGGCTGGCGCCCGCCCTGCACGTCAATGATGCTCAGCCGCTGGCTCCCCAGCCCTGCGCTGGCGCGTCCGCTGGTTGGCTGAGACGGCAGCCGCACGATGCCATGTTCGTCCGGGCCACGATGCCGAATAGCCGCGCACATCCGCTCCAGTTGCCCTTCCTCCACGGGACGCCCGGACCAATCCACAATGCCGACGATGCCGCACATACCTCACCCGGCTCCAAGGAGGGACCGGTACGCTTCAAGGTGGCGCGCTCCGATCGAAGCGATCGAGAACCGTTGCACGACCGTCTCCCGGCCCCGACGTCCCAGCTCCCGGGCGCGGAGAGGGTCCGCCAGCAGCGTCCGGAGCGCCTCCATCAACGCGCCTGGATCGCGCGGCGGAACGAGCAAGCCATTGACCCCAGGCTCGATGATCTGATCCGTCACCCCGGGCAGGTAACTGGCCACACACGGCAAGCCGGCGGCCATCGCTTCCAGGAGGGCGTTGGGCAGCCCTTCGCGGGTCGAGGGCAACGCGAAGACATCCGCGGCCCGGTAGTACTGATCGATCTGGCGGGTCTGCTCGATGAACACAAGCCGGTCGGCGAGGCCAAGCGATCGGGCTTCCGCCTGCATGGTCTCTGCCAGGCGAGGGTCCACCTCATAGTACGTCGATCGGGTTCTGCCGATGAACACCAGGCCTGTCTCCGGCCACCCATCGCTCCGGAGACGTTTCCAGGCCTCGAACAGGACATCCGGACACTTCTCGCGGGAAAAGAAACCGACGAACAGCACCAGGCGTTGATCCTGCGGCAGTCCCAAACGCTGCCGCAGCCGCCATCGCTCAGCGGCCTCCACCGGACGGAATCGCTCGACGTCCACGCCGTTGGGGATCTGCCAGAACTTCCCGCACGGCAACCCGGAGGCCTCGTAGAGCTGCCGCAGGCGGTTGCTGACCCCGATGAAGAGATCTGGCCGGCGATAGCACCAGCGGGCCAGCCACCCCTGGGCGCGGATCGCCACCGGGTCGTCAAATCCTCCCGAGGTGATTTTGAGGACGAGCCGCTTGCCGAGCAGCACAGCCAGAACCGTCAGCAGGTGGGATTTTCTGGAGAACCCATGCAGGTGGACGATGTCCACCCGCCGGGCCAGCCGGAAAAAGATTGCGATCACGCGCGCAGCCGCCTGGAGCTCCGACCACAGCCGTCCCACCGTCACGATGACCCGGTGGACGGGAATCCCGTCTACCGCATCGGCCAGCGGCAACGAGGCGTCCGTGGACGTCGTGAGAACCGTGTACTGGACGCGGTCGTTGAGGACGGCGATCAACTGCCGGCACTGCAGACTCGCTCCGCTGAATTCCGGGTCGTAGGCGCCGGTCACCATCAACACGCGCGGGCGGCCAGAAGGCGCGCGATCACCCCAGCGGACCAATGGCCCTCTCCCCTGCCGAGTGCCCCGTGGCCAGGCGTCAATCCAATCGTAGGCCCCCTCTAACTTCAAACCGAATCGCCAGGGACGATCCTCCCAGCCGATGCGGGTTCGCTTGAGTTTCCACAGCGAATCGCCCACGCGGTTGACCCCCATGATATTCGTGCACGCCGCTTCCACCCCCACACGCCGCAGGCAGGCGATGGTGTCATCGGAGAACGACCCCCGGTGTCCGTAGGGATAGGCGAACCACGGCGCGGGCCTGCCCAATTGGGCTTCCAAGGCCGCGACGGCCTGCGCGACCTCCTGCTGTTGCGCGTCAATGGGGAGCTCGCTCAAGCGACGGTGGCTCCACGTATGGGAGCCCACGGAGATGCGCTCATCACGCGCCAAGGCGCGAAGCTCTTCCCACGTCAATGGTCGCTCGAATGCCGCGGGCTGGTCGAGCCACGGAAAGGGATCAAGCGCCCCGAGGTACTGTGGCACCACAAACACGGTTGCCGGAACACCCAGAGCCTTCAACAGCGGATAGGCCCGCGTGAAGGTATCCGAGAAACCATCGTCAAAGGTGATCGCCACCGCTTTCGGCGGGACCGGGCGCATTCCGCGCACCATCTCCAGGACTTCGGCGAACGACACGAAGGTATAGCCATGCCGCTGCAACCAGTGGAGGTGTGCGGCGAACAACGTCGGGGGCACGCTCATGCGCCAGCGATCCTGGCTCGGCTGCATAACGGAAATCGAGTGGTAGAGCAAGATGCGCAGGCCAGGGTGTTGCCGGCGCCCTGTCAGACCGTGCGCCAGCCACAGGGCGAGGCTCACCCCATCTCGAACCCACAGCTTGAGCCAGGTCATTGACACGACCGCTTTCGAAGGAGATATCGGCCAATGGCGAGGGCGTCAATGCCGGTGGAGAAGAAACACCGAAGCGCATCCTGCGGGCTACAGACAATCGGTTCGCCGTCCACATTAAACGAGGTGTTCAGGACCATCGGGACCCCGGTGAGATCGGCGAAGCGGTTGATCAGCGTCCAGAACAGCGGATTGGACTCCTTCGCCACCGTCTGCACGCGAGCGGTGCCGTCCACATGGACGACGGCGGGAATCTCGTCCTTGCGCTCCGGCCGCACCGGAACCACGAGCAGCATAAACGGGCTGGGCTGCGTCAGCTCAAAATACTCGTGGGCGCGCTCCTCAAGTACAGCCGGGGCAAACGGCCTGAAGGACTCTCGGTGCTTCACGGCGCGATTCACGCGATCCCGCATCTGGGACGTGGTGGGGTCCGCCAAGATGCTGCGTGCCCCCAGGGCCCGCGGCCCCCATTCCATCCGACCCTGAAACCACGCGACGACCTGGCCTTGCGCCAACAACCGCGCGACGTCCGTCGCCAGATCCGCCCGTTCCTCATACTGGACCTTGCTGGCATCCAACGCGGCCCTGATTTGTTCGTCGGAGAACTCGGGACCCAGCAGGGCGCTGGTCAGGATCGTTCGACGCGGCTGCTTCAGGAGGAGATGAGCGCTCAGGAGCGCCGCACCCATGGCAGAGCCGGCATCGTGGGGTGCCGGCGGCACAAAGAGCTTTCGAAAGGGGCCTTCACGGGCCAGACGCCCGTTCATGCAGGAATTCAACCCCACACCGCCGGCAATGCACAGGGCCTCCACGCGCGTGAGCCGGTGCAACTGGCGTACGAGGCAGAGGGCTGACTGTTCCAAGAGCTCCTGGAGGCTGGCGGCCAGGGCGGCATGCCGTTCAGTCAGGGGCTCACCCGGCTTCCGTGCCGGTCCAAAGGTCTCGTAGAACTTCCTGCTGAAGTATCGTGGGCCTCGAAAGGCGGGATCAAAGTAGCTCCAATCCAGCCGCAGGGAGCCATCCGGTTGCAGGCCGATGACGCGCTGAAGCGTCTTGAGAGAGGCGGGTTTAGCAAACGCCGCCAGCGCCATGACCTTGTATTCGTCGCGATTCGCCCGAAAGCCAAGATGCTGGGTCACCATGGAGTACACAAATCCCCACGAATGCGGAAAGGCCCAGGTCCGCAATCGCGTGATCCTGGTGCCCCGCCCGAGGAAGAAGGACGTGCAGTCCCGCTCACCCACCGCGTCCATGACCAGGATGGCGGCCTCCTCAAACGGGGAGACGTAGAACGCGCTGGCCGCATGCGTCAGGTGATGCCCCCACCAGTGCACGCGGGGCACATGGCCGTTGCACTCCTCGCGAATGAGCCGCGGGACCGCCAGGTGCCCCTTCAGCAATTCCAAATGGTACACGGTATAGTAGCTGGCCACCTGCGGCGCCCAAAACGCCTTGCGCCACCGGAAGGCGGTCATCCGCGCATATTCAAGCCATGGCCTGAAGAAGTAGGCGACATGATCCACGTGATCCCAGGTGATCCCCGCGTGGGCGAAACACAGCTCAATGGCTTGGCGCGGCAGGCCCCCCGACAACTTCATGGACGCCTGTTTGAATCGCAGCGGTCGCTCTTCCTCCACAGCGGAAACGACCTGACCGTCCTGGAGCAAGCAGGCAGCCCCATCGATCATCAACCCGCTTAAGCCCAAGATGTTCATATCAGGAACGCCATCGGATGATCGTCTCGGTCAAGCGCCTGCCCAGGATCGCTTTGCCCGCCGTGGGGAGCAGGCGCGCCAAGCCCTGCCGCTGGCCTTGAGCCGCCAATGAGAAGTAGGTCTTCAGGCTGCGCAGCGGTGTCACGAACTCTCGCTCACGAACGAACTGGATGAGCTGGATTCGGGCCTGTTGGAGAAGGCGCGCCCGCTCCTCAGGGCCATAGCCGAACCGACCGCAGAACGGCTCGACGAGGGCGTGGATAAAGTGTTGCAGCTCGCGCAGCTCTCGCCGCGTGCAGCGTTCCACCTGATACATCCGCTCCACCAGCCGCCTGACGGATGCGTCGTCCTCAGGACGGTGGAGCAACTTGGCGATCGCGCGCCGGCTGACCTCCGCCGCCGCCGTTCGCTGCGCCGCAGGATCTTTGGCCGTCAGCCCGTCGGGGTTGATCCGACACTCGACGCAGGGCTCCTCCACCATGCCCACCTCGGTAACGAAGCTCATCCGCGACCACAGGTCGTAATCCTGCGTGTACCGCTCTGGGCGGTAGTAGCCGAGTTGCTGGGCGACGTCACGTCGGAACATGACCGTTGAATGGGTCAGGGGGTTGGAAAATAAGAGCGCCCACCGCACGTCGGCGCTGTGCCGTTCAGTCCGTGGAGGCTGACGGTACGACTTCCCGTCTGCCGTCAGGCAGCAATAGCGCGTCCCCACCAATCCGATCTCCGGATGGCGGTCCAGCTCGTCCACCTGCATCCTGAGCCGATGGGGCAATGAGACATCGTCGGCATCCGTCCGGGCGATGTACGCGCCTTGGGCCTGTCCCAGCGCGAGGTTGGCGGCCACGTACGGTCCAAGGTTCCGCTCGGTATCGAGGACCCGCATGCGGGGATCACGCTGGTAGGAGGCGATGATCTTCCGCGAATCATCGGTGGAGCTGTCGTTGACGAGCCAGTACTCGAAATCACCGAACGATTGGCCGAGGATGCTCTCGATCGTGGGACGCAGATGCCGCGCGCCGTTGTAGACGCAGGTGATGACGCTGACCTTGGGCATCAGGCGGCCGCCGCTATTAACCTGATGCGCGGCGCTCATAGAGATAGAAGAAAATGTCAGTAGCCGTCACCCAGTCCGCTGAGGTCGGAAGGCACAGGTGTCCCAAGTCAGGATACCGACAGACCAAACGAAACTCGCTCTCCGGAACGGGGTATTCGGAAGCCAACACACCCGACTCCCCTTCGTTGACAAGTTCCCGCCGTACATCGTGATTCATATGGAAGAAGTAGCCCCGTGTGGCTTGCGCAATATGGTCGATGTAATTCACGACGGCCTGCCGATTCATTTCCCCCAAACTGTTCTTATTGATGAACAGGTCGATGGTGTGCGCTCCGATTCGCTCAATATCCCATGCCGGGCGGAAGATCAAGTGGTGGCGCTGATGCTGATGCGGCCCGTAGGCATCTTCTCCGTACAGCAGGGCGGACAGGGTTGGGTAGGTTTTCAAGAGATAATAGGTTGCTGCGCAGAGGGTTTCTGGCAGGTCGAAATCCACATAGGTCCAGCTCGGCAGGTGACGCAGCGTAAAGTAGGCAAGTTTACCGTAACCCGCACCCAGCTCCGCCACCGCGGGCTGTGGCACCTTGTCCAGCAGGCTCGCCATCCACGCCCCATAGATTTCATTAAAGTATGAGCCCATACCGACGAATGAGCCCTGAATGAAAGCCCCCGCCTGGTTGCCATGCCGTGGATATGACAATGCGGTGATCGGCCGGCGACCGCTGTAGAACATCTGCCAGACTTTGAGCTGACGGTCAAAGACAGCGTGCCGGAGGTATAATTTGCCGAGCGGTAACCGCATGTGCTGATGGATGAACGCAGCAGAGGACTCGATGCCGGTGGCGACTTTCCATGTCCCAAAGTTCGCAAGAAAGAAATGGAACAGATTCACATCCCCGCGCCGAAGCCCCTCCGTGAGCGGCCAATAGACCTGATCGAACTTGCGCTGCCAGATCGCAGCCGGCAGGTACCGAGCATCTACTGCGGGTTGATCCGCTTTCATCGCTTGAAAGGCCCGGAAAATGCGCTCGACCAATGGTCGCTCGCCCGCGTCAGGCTGCACGTAGCCTGGACC
>CAYZKG010000073.1:0-14814 GCA_964478915.1 uncultured Nitrospira sp. | reverse complement strand
AGCGTGGGCACGATCTGGTTGGCGCCCATGAGCTCCGTGCTGAAGCGGACATAGGGAGATTCCACCATCTGGTTGGCATACAGCCGGCCGGTCGGCGCCGGGATTTTCACGTCGAGCGTCGCCTGCCCCTTTGGCTCGATCTCGACCTCATACTCCTTGGCCCCGCCGATGTACGGATGCCAGATCACCACCTTGTACTTGCCTGGTGGAAGATCGCTGATGGCGAACCGGCCTTCCTTGTCGGTGATCGTGTAATAGGGGTTCTCCACCGCCAGTCCCCAGCTCTCCATATAGGCATGGAAGCCGCACTGCATGACGAACACGCGCCGGCCTTTGGTCATTTTGACCTCCTGAGTCATGGGCATGCCCTCGTAGTGCTCGTGGAAATTCGCGCTCAGACCGGCTGTACGGGGGTACCGAGGGCTGATGGGAAGGGGCACATTGAACAGCACACGAGGCCCGAGATTCGATGTCTCGTACGCCTGGATGTCGTGCATGGCCGGGTCCATATTGACCACGGCCACGTCATGTTGATTGCGGACCACGTTGATGAACGGCAAGAATCGGCAGTCAATGGCTTCGATCCGCGGGGCATTGAAACCGGCAAATGGCTTGCCCCGTTCGATCCCTTCAACAAAGACGACGACATCGCGAAACGATCCCCCCGTTCCCACGTTGAAGGGCTGAAGGATTCTCCACCCCCGGCCGTCCGACACGCGCCCGCAATAGACCGGATCCGGAAGGGTGATCAGGTTGTAGCCCTTCGGTTTCGGGACCTGGCCCTCCAGCACCACCGTGCCGGTCAGCGTCCCGCCATCGGTGACGGTGATCTCTTCATAGGCCAGAGCGTGTCCCACGCTCATGAGAAGAGAGACGATAATTCCTGAAATGAGTCTGAACCGCATCCTGTTGTACACCATTATTCCGGCCTCCCATCTCTCCCCCACCCTCCCCTCCCCCTTGAAGGGGGAGGGCCAGGGAGAGGGCAGAAACGAAACAGGGGAGCTGCATCACACAGCTCCCCTGCCCGTGGTACTCAGCCTTCAGCCGTGGGTTTCACCCCCTCACTCCTTACCGGGACCCATTGCAGCCTCCGGAGCAATGGGTGCCCCGCTTCACGGTTGAGGTGACTTCAACGCCGTTGGCACCGCTTTCGCCGCATCCGGCTCCGCCGGCGCCTCCGCCCGCTTCGCGCCGATCTTGCTGTCGGACAGAGAGAGAATCCGTTGATCCCCGATCGGCAGCACGCGCAAGTAGCCCCACTGGCCGGCCTGGAGATAATTCAGGCGCGCATTCGCCCAGATGTAGTCTCCAGGAAGCCGGTAGGGACCGCCGGCTCCTTGGCGCAGGAACACGTCCAGGGTTTCCGACCCGGCGAACTCCACCACGCTGATCATGTCGGCGCCCGGCATGTAGGGCTCGATCGGCCATTCATGGCCTTCGACCTGGAACATGCCGTTCTGCTCGCTGTTCGCCCCGATCACGTGGATCCTGACCGGATCCCCGGCATGCGCCTCGATGAGCGGCGTCACCGGGTCCTCAGGCTTGTCCACGACACAGGGCTGGAAGATCTTGTCCAGCGAGCACCCCTGCTCCTCCCGGTACTTCTCCGGCTCGGAGCGGTAGTTCACCGCCGTCAGGCCAGCCACGTTCTGGACGTAGGGCATGAAGCTGGTGCCGATGATGTTGTCCTCATCCTGGAAGAACAGCGCCACGTCCCGGTAATTCACCTTGCCGGCGTTCTCCGGCAGGCTCCGGTCCACGATCACGTCCGCTCTCCAGGCGTTCTTTTGCGAGAGATCCTCGCCGGTCGCCGGATCGCGATACTGCGACCCGCGCGGGCCGACAATGACCGCCCCGAACAACCCGTTGCGCGGGTTGGTGACGATGTTCCCGCCGTCCCACACCAAGGACGTGGTCTCCTTATTGGCCGGATGCGCGTAGAAGGTGTACGTCCGGCTCTCACCGGGGCCGATCGTCTGATCGCCGGGGTTGTTCCCGACGTTCAGTCCCAGCGAGTCTTTCGGATCGAAGGCCAGGCCCGGCGCAAAGAAGGACGCCCGGCTGTTGGCCATCTTGTTCTTGAGGTTGACCTTGATGCAGTCGCCCAAGTTGACCCGCAAGGTCAGGGGGTTCGGCGTCAGGGTTCCCGACACCTTGGCGGCCTCTTCCTCGAGGGCGAAGATCTTGCCCTCGGGGTTGTTCATGACGATCTTCCGCTCGAAGTCCACCTCGATGACGTCCGGCGCCTTCGGGTTGAGCTTGAGCGGACGGTCCAGGGCCACCACGTTGAAGGTCTTGACCGGTGCATCCACCGGGCAGACTGACGATGACACTGCCGGGATCTCTTCCGGCTTGGTGCCGGAGGGCAGGAGTTTCAGGTCCGACACCGGCTTGTCCAGCACCCGGACGATGCCCCATCCACCCTCGGCGAAGTGCGAGCTCCGGCCGTTGAAGTGGATGTAGTCGCCCGGCATGCCTTGGAACCCGCCCGCCCTGGTGACCAAGTCGTATCGTTCGGCGATCCCCACGTGGATCGAGTACTTCCGATTGGCATCCCCGGCGTACCGTTCCGTGAGGAAGGTGTGCCCGGAGAGGGTCCAGACGTGCGACTCGTTCATGAGCTGGTGCAGCAGCCGGAACACCACGGTGTCCCCGACGTACGCCCGCAACAGCGGCGTATCCGGATCTCCATGGATGGCGCTGCTGAACAGCTTGGAGGTGTCCGGATTGTTGTTCAACCGCAACGCGAACGGTTCGGCTCGGAAGTTGAAGCCGCTGCCGGTCGTATGCGTCCCGCCGTTGATGTACGGGTTCGGCGCCATCTGGATCTTCTCCGGCATCTGGAAGGACACCGTCTTGCCGGCCTCCAGCGCCACTTCCACCGGCTGCCCGGGCGGGTTGCCGGCTGCCACGACATTGACGGTGTGGGGCACCGTGTCGTGGATCGAGACCATCAGCTCGCGGAAGCTCCCGCTCACGTTATAGCCGACCGGCTCGTTGCCGTGGATGTCCGCGATCGGGCCGCTATAGACGAGCTTCCCGTTCTTCGGGTCATGATAGGTGGACCCGTAGGGCTCCACGATTGTCACGCCGAACCCGCCGTGCGGCCAGGTCGTCGCGCCGAATGCATGGTCATGCCAGAACACCGTGCCGTAATCGGCATCCACCCAATACCGGTACCGGACAAACTCCGGCGTCACGATGTCGCCGGCCGGGTGGTTATGCTTGAGCGCCGTGAAGAAGGTGATCGTATCGCCCTTGATTTCCTTGATCCTCGCGATTTCCGAACAGCTCCGATCACGCTTCAATGAGGCCGTCGCGTCGGTGCCCGGCTCCAGGCAGTCCGCCCCGACCATCAGCTCCGTGTTGACGTGATACGCGGTGGCCCCATCCGCCATCTTGATCTTGATGGATCGAGCCCCCTTCTTCACCGCCTCGGTCAGCTTGCTGTTCATGGGAACCGGCAAGCCGACCTTCTTCGACTTCGAGAACATCGTGAACGGACGAACCGACATCTCCCACTCGAACGCCGAGATCACACCATCCGAATTCCCGGTGTCGAACTGGAAGAAGTGGGGATGGATGTTGATCTTGGACGACTGGAAGTTGGTGAACTCATCGTCGTCCCACTCGCTCGTCAGGATCGTATCCACGCAGTCATACACGTTGGCCCGGAGGACCGCCGGATACTTCAGATCGTCGTTGGCTCTCGTCAGCCGCTCCTCCTCGTGGTGAACGTAGATCAGGCCATCCTTGTCCACGATCGCCGGTTCCTTTCCCTGCTTCTTGGCCAGGGTGATGGGGAGCCGAATGAAGTGGAGGTTGTTGATCCTCGGGACATTGGCGTTGTCCGGACACAGGCTCCAGCGACCCTGCTCGCCCGGCTTCGCCGGCTCGCTGGTCCGCTCGCCGTTCTCGTCCTGATGGATGGGCTCCAGCCAGGGCGCGCCGCTGTGGTTCGCCGAGAACGGCATGCGCTTCCCAAAATGAGGTTTTAAGACCGGCCAAGAGATCTTGCCTGTCGTGGCATCGAAGAGGATCGCCGGCCTGGTGCTGTCGCTCCACTTGTCGGCAGCGGAGTACTTCGGGTACTTCGCCGTGCTTTCCCGCTCGCCCAGCGCCTTGTTGCCGTCCCACTTCCAATCCCACACGGTGGCATCGTAGGCCATGATCTGGCCCCGCTCATCGTCCTTGTGGCCCGGCTTCCCCATTGCCGGCAGGTACATCTCGACCCAGTCCTTGACGGTCACGACAGCCGGATCGGATTTCCAATTGGTCTTCTGGCTCTTGTCCACGATCTTGAACTTCTTGCCGAACCAGTCGACGGTTGTGCCGATCAGTTTGTCGGAGGTCACGCCGACCTTGACCCGTCCCTGCCGATCAGGCAGCTCATGCATGTCCGGCATGGTGTCCGTATGGGCGGCGCCCACTTGCAACGTGTTATAGACGCGGGCGTAGCCCCACATGCCCGCCACATAGTGATGCGCGACGTGGCAATGAAACAGGAAATCGCCGGCCAGGTGTTGGCATCCGCCGCCGCCGCATTCCGCCTCAAGATCCAACGCTTCGGACGGGCCGATTACTTCCACATCCACGCGATCGGACTTGGTGCGGACGACGGGATACTTGACCGGTCCGTCCTGTCCGCCATACCACAGCTCTTGCTGGTCTGCCCGCGGGCTTCTGAGCCAGCGGATCGACCCGCTGTGCGGATGGTGCGAGTGGAACACCTCGGATCCGCCGTGGACCAGCCGATACTTGACCGGATCGCCCAGATAGGCTCGCGGAATCGTCGTCGGAGGCTCGCCGAAGGTATAGGCGCTGTAGGCCAGCGACTCATCCTCGAAGCCGAAGTACTCATGCTGCAGGTGCATCTCGTCGATCCCGAACGGCTCGCTCCGGTAGTTCAGCGCGCGGCCGCCCGGTCGATAGGCGTCCGTCAAGGGATCGCGCTGGGGCAGGAAGTCGCCCTTCTTGTTCACGGGCCGGAAGGCTTCGTCGCCGATCTCGTGATAGAAGATCACATACTCACGGAAATCCGGTCCGGCGCCGTTGTCAATCATCACCTGCCAGCCGCTCTTGGTCTCCGAAGCCTTTCCGGTTCCCAGAGGGTTCAGGTACCGAGACCCCTGGGGTTCCACGACCAGCGCCCCGAAGAGCCCCATGACAGTGAGCTCCCGCGCATGGCTGTACGAATGGAACCGCCGTACCCCCTCTTGGGTCTTGGGATGGATATACCATTCCATCTCCACGCTCTTACCCGGAGCCACGATCGCATCCTGGTTCGTCGTGTTGGCGGCCTTGCCGGTGGCTGAAATGATCATGCTGCCGCCGTTGATATGGAGGCTCCCGCTCTCGCTATCCATCTGATTGCGCAGGGTGATCTTCAGGCAATCCCCCTGGTTCGCCCGGATCACAAGCGGCTGGATGTAATCGTTCTGAAGGCCGGTGCTCACCGCCCCTGGATCATGCCCTTCCTTTTCCCGCGCCGCCTTGTTTTTCGCCTCCTCGGCCCGGACCTTCTCGACATTCTCGGTCAGCACGTACATGTAGCCGGGATAGTAATCCAGCCACTGGTTCAAGGTGATCTCGGCGTTGATCATCGAGATATCGTACTGTTTGGTGTGCACACCAGACGGACACTTGCCGCCCTGCGCGCCGGCCAGGTCGGTCTGCGGGTCCACGGCAAGCAGGAAGCTCGACCCGTCCTGCCCCATGTATTGATGCATCATGGACATGCCGTTGTAGGCGCCGGATGTCATCTGCGCTTGCGCGTCCTGTTGCGCCTGCTCCTCGAGGCGGCGCATCAGGCGATGGTGCTGCAGCTCCACCTTCTCGGAGCGTCCGGCCCGCCCTTCGATCGCGTCCTCCACGATCGTCTGGCCCTTCAACGATTGCTGCCAGCCGGCATTGGCCACCGGCGTGGCATGAGGCTGGTGCTGGGAATGATCGGCCGCGAACAGGCTCGGCGATGCGACGAGACTGCCCGCCAGCATCACCGCCTGTAGCGCCGTCGCCATGCGCTTGGCATGGCGTCTACGTGTGACTCTACAATTCATGACACGGCCTCCTTTCGATCTTCGAAGGCTAGGGGCACGAGGCTAGGGGCGATGGGGTGAGTTTCATCCGGCCTTTGACCGATGGCCCATCGCCAATCGCCTATTGCCCGCATTGATAAGTGCTGGTGAAGGGTTCCATCCGGAGACGGTCAGGGTCTTTCGGAGGCCGGTCCTATTTCCCCTGCCCTTCACCAGCGGCCTCCTCTAGGCGCAACCGGCATGCCACATCGAATGCGCGTCGTCGCGCGATCGAATTCGTCGAGAAGTCCAGGGCTTAGGGTACAAGCGCAACAGAGGACACTGCTTCGGTCGTGTGGCCCCATTCCACGCCTTTAGACAGTCCGACCGGCTTGGCAAGACAAGAGAGCGCAAAATCAACAGGATGCGGTGTCTAATCGGATGAACAGTGCAATCAGCGGAGTGGTGCAGAATGGGACAGGTTGGCGCTACTCGATTTCGTAGGCGCGGAGCTTGTTGTAGAGGCTGGCCCGGCTGATGTTCAGCGCGCGGGCCGCGCGCGCTTTCTTGCCGGATGCTTGGCGAAGCGCCTCGAGGATGCGGGCCCGCTCGGCGTTCCGTGTGGCGCTCCGGGCCACGCTTCGGAGATCGGTCTCCCCGGTAGCCTGTTCGCCCGCCGGAGCAGGGAAGAAATCATCCAACCCGAGCGCGGAGCCTTGGGCGGTGACCACCGCCCGCTCGATGGTGTGCTTCAGCTCCCGGACATTCCCTGGCCACACCGCTTCGGTCAGCGCTTGCATCGCGTCGGGGGCCACCGTGCGGACGGGCTTTCGGTGCCGCTTGGAGGCGAGCTCTACGAAATGGCTGACCAGCAGCGGGATGTCGTTCCGACGCTCCCGCAGCGGAGGGAGCAAGAGCGGCAGCACCGCCAGCCGGTAATAGAGGTCTTCGCGAAACCGTTTTGCCTTCACGAGATCCAAGAGGTTTCGATTCGTCGCCGAAATGATCCGGGCATCCACTTTGATGGATCGATTGGTGCCGACCGGCTTGATTTCTCCCTCCTGGAGGACTCGCAGGAGTTTTGCCTGAAAGTGCGGAGTGGTGTCGGCGATCTCGTCCAGGAACACCGTCCCGCCGTCGGCCTCCTCAAACAAGCCTTTCTTGGAGGCCGTCGCCCCCGTGAAGGCGCCCTTCGCATGGCCGAACAGCTCGCTCTCAAGCAGGGATTCGGGCAGCGAGCCGCAGTCCACCACGATGAAGGGCCGATCGCGGCGCTGGCTGAGCCGATGGATGGTGCGGGCAACCAGCTCCTTCCCCGTCCCGCTCTCGCCCTCAAGCAGCACGGTCGCCTGGCTGTCCGCCACGAGCCGGATCATCTCGAACAGCTTCTGCATCGGCTCGCTCGTGCCCACCAATTCGCCCAGTTGAGTGTCCAGCGTCAAGGGAACGGGGCGGCTCTTCTTCCTCAAGGCTGCCGCTGTGTCGCTCTCCGACCGGGCCTCACAAGGCTTGATGATCTCCATTACGTATTCCGCACGCCCGTCGGCGGCCAGCAATGGAAAAGCCTCGATCACCCCCGGATCCCGGCCCCATCCCTCCGCGCATGGCACGGAGCGAGGCTCACCGCTCTCAAACACCCCCCGTGCCGGACAAAAGGGGCACGGGTCCGCTCTGTGAAAGAAGGCGGCGTAACACTTCGCCCCCGTCTGCCCGCGAAACGGCGTTGAGGCAGCGCCGCTGAACGCCTCAGCAGACTGATTGATGTAGATGATCGTGCAGTCCCGGTCAATCACCGTGACGGGCTGGGGGATTTGATCGGCCAGAATTCGGACCGCTTCGAGCCGGGCCGAGAGAACCGCATCCGGTCTGCTGGGGGTCAGGGATGGGTGAGATCCGGCCATCTCTGTCGCTCCGTTCGGAAATTCTCGTCAATGATCCGGGGACCCGGCGTGGCTGTTCAAGAGATCACGGATAGCCGCTTTAAGCTCATCCATCCGGACCGGTTTATCGAAATAGACAGACACTCCGCAGCGCTGCGCTTCCACTTTCGTCGTGGCATCGCCGAACGCCGTCATCAGGATGATCGGACAGCCCGGCGCGACCGTCCGGAGCCGGCAGACGTAGTCAAGGCCGCCGGCCGGCATCCGGAGGTCGGTAAGAATGATGTCAGGGGGAACCTCGCTGATCCGGCGCAGGGCTTCATCCCCATCAGCCGCCTCGGTGATGCGGAATCCCATATCCCATAACTCATCACAGATGAGGCTTCGCATCGCTGCGTCGTCCTCCACCAGCAGCAGCACCCGATCTTTAGCCGTCACACTCGCTCCTCCGGGTAACATTTGGACCTTCGATTCAGCAATTGGCGTGCCGGGTGTTCCCGTTCGTGCAGTGTGCAGAATGTGTAAGAAAACAGTGGGTTATGGCTTGCCAGGTCCAGCGGATGCGAAGACTCATCAGCCCGATGGAGCCAAACACCACACCAGTGCAGTTCCAATGACGCAGTATGCCACAGTTCTCTCGCTCGTCCCGGGGGCAGCGGTGCTCAGTTGTTAAGACACGGCGGCCTCACCGGCTCGGCCGCGCGCACAAGCGTGGTGCTCATTATTCTTCGCACCGTGCGCCTCGCGAACCCATCAGACAGGCCGACGTAATCCAAGGCCGCAAAAAGGTTGAAGCCCTCAATAGCTTAGCCTTGCTGGTACAAAGGCAGGGTGATCCGGAAGGACGTGCCCTGGTCGGGCTCGCTTTCCACGGTAATGGCGCCCCCATGCTCCTGGATGATCCCATGGACGACGGTGAGCCCCAGGCCGGTGCCTTTCCCGACCTCCTTCGTCGTGAAGAACGGATCGAAGATCTTCGGGAGGTCCTGTTTCGGGATGCCACAGCCGGTGTCGGCGATGGTCAGGACCGCATTCCCATCGGCCTGAATGAGGCCGAGCCGGAGCGTCCCGCCGTCAGGCATGGCGTGAATGGCGTTGATCACGAGGTTCAGGAGCACCTGGCTCATCTGATCCTGATCGGCATAGACGGGGGGCATTTCCCGTGCAAGGTCCGTCTCGACCTTGATCCGGTGTTTCCGAAGGCGCTCTTGCAGAACCTCCAGGGTCTCCTCGATCGTGCGGATCACATCGAGGGGCCCTCGCTCGCTCGGCCGCCGCCGGGCGAAGGTCAGGAGCTGGTTCATGATTCTGGTGATCCGCTCGACCTGGGTGACGATGGTCTCCAGCCCCTTTTTCACGGTCTCGTCCGCGGTCCGGCGCATCAGATACTCGGCGCGGCCGAGAATCACGTTCATGGGCGTGCCGATCTCGTGCGCCATGCCCGAGGCCAGGGTGCCCAGCTCCGCCAACCGCTCAGTTCGCCGGAGTTGCTCCTGCGTCCGTTTCAGGTCCGTGATGTCGATGCCGGTCCCGATCACGTACTCGACGGCGCCCTTGCTGTCCATCGTGTGGGTGGCATTCCAGGCGATGAGTCGCCGCTCGCCGCTCTTGGTCACCCAGTGATTCTGGTAGTTGTTGAGCAAACGGCCGCCTCGTACCTCTCTGAAGACGGCTTGGACCGGCTCCACCTCTTCCGGGAGCAGCAGCATATCCCAGACATAGCGGTTCTTGACCTCTTCCGAGGAATACCCGCTCGTGGATTCGCAGGCCCGGTTGAACAGCACGATGCGGCCGTCCGCGTCCAGCACGATCACCAATGCGCCGGAGGTTTCCAGAAGCGTGCCAATAAAGTCGCGCTCCTTCTGGAGATCTTTCTTTTTCTGCGTCAGGCCTTTTCCCAGCTCGCGGGACAGCTCCGCGAGCTGCCGGTTGGCGAACTCCAGCTTCTCCGATCCTTTCTGGATGTACGCTTCTATCGCGAGCTGGATGTCCAGGAAGACGACCTTGGTCAGGGCGATCCGCAAGAACTGGCACTGGGTCGGACGATTGCGATACTCCCGAAAGATCAACGGGTGCAGCAGATTAAGGTACAGTGCGTAGGCTCCCAGGTACCACTGCGGCGTGAGCCCGATGCGGTCGTGGACCTGGCCGATCCGTATGCGGTCATCCCGGTACCGCTCATCATAGGGACCGGTGACGAGCGAGGTGAGGTAACGCTTCTGGGCGTCTTTGAGCCTCGTTGCGATCAGCTCATCCGACAACAGCCGTCGAGTCTCCGGGAACTGGAGCAGGTGCCGGTAGAACGCGTCCACCAGCTCGTCCACATGCCGGGCCATCATCGGCTGCAGCGACTTGAGCGCAGCCTCTTCATCCTCCGTCAGGAGCAGATAGTCTTTGCTGGTCTGCCAATCACTCATTACAAAGCCGTCAGGCGTCAGTCGTGAGGCGTCAGTCGGAACCCCGGGGTGTCGCCTGACGACTTACGCCTCACGCCTCACGGTTGTCTCCTTCGATTTCGGCTAATTTACGGTACAGGGTCTTCCGGTCGATCCCCAGCGCCTGGGCTGCCTGGTACTTGTTCCCGCCGGTCTTCTCGAGGATTCTCAAGATATAGTGCTTTTCCATCTCTTGCAGCGGCAGGATCTGTTCGGCGGCTTCATCGAGGACCCGGCGATCGCCGCGCGCCCCTTGAATGGGAGCCGGCAGGTCCTCCGGCACGACCTTCTCCCCGCGAGCCAGCGTGACCGCGCGCTCGATGACATTCTCCAACTCGCGCACGTTGCCCGGCCACGGATAGTCGATCAGGAGAGCGAGGGCCGGTTCGCTGATGCCCTGAAGGGGTTTCTGCCTCGCCTGGGCGCATTTCTGGAAAAAGGCGTCCGACAGCAACGGAATATCCTCCTTCCGCTCGCGAAGCGGCGGCAGCCGGATCTCGATCACATTGAGGCGATAGAACAGATCTTCCCTGAACCGCTTGGCCTTCACCTCTTCGGTAAGGTTCAGGTTTGTCGCCGCGATGATGCGCACGTCCACCGCCACGGAGCGGGTCGCGCCGACGCGGCGGATTTCCCGCTCCTGAATGGCGCGCAGGAGCTTCGCCTGGAGCATGAGCGGCAGCTCACTGATCTCGTCCAGAAACAGCGTGCCCCCACTGGCCTCCTCGAACAGGCCGCGCTTATCGGTCTTGGCATCCGTAAACGCGCCGCGCACGTGGCCGAACAGCTCGCTCTCGAGCAGGGCTTCCGGGATCGCCGCGCAGTTCACCGGCACGAACGGCGCGTCACGCCGGTCGCTGTTGTAGTGGATGGCCTTGGCGACCAGCTCCTTCCCGGTCCCGCTCTCTCCGGTAATCAGGACGTTCGTGGGGCTGTCGGCGACCCGGCGGATGAGGTCGAACACCTCGCGCATCGGCTTGCTCTTCCCGAGGATCTGGTGGAAGCTGTAATCCTTGCGCACCTCGCGGCGGAGGCGGCTGACCTCGCGCCGAAGCGCCGCCTCCCGCGACGCCCGTTCGGTGATGCGGAGGAGATCGTCGGTCTTGACCGGCTTGATGAGATAGTCGTAGGCCCCTTGCTTCATCGCCTCAATGGCGGTCTCGACCGAGCCGAACGCCGTCATCAGAATGACGTTGGTATCCGGAAGCGTGCGCTTGATCTCGGCCAGCAGCTCGATCCCCTGCATCTCTTTCATGCGGAGATCGGTCAGCACCACCGGGTATTCCTCCTCCGCCATCAGCTTCAACGCTTCCCGTCCGCTCCCCGCCACCGCCACCTGAAAGCCTCCCTCCTGCAGGATGTCCCTAAGGAGGGCGCGCATGTCCACCTCGTCGTCCACCACGAGAATCTTCTCGGCTTCAGCCACGGCGATCCTCCAAGCGTTTCAACACAACAGCCGGCAGCATACGGCCGTACAGTAAAAGATTTGAAAGGAGCAGGTCAAGTCAGCGCGCGCTGGCCCTCGCGCGTCTCCGGCGAAGGATGAAGCCCGCGGCGAGCGTGGCGCAAAACAGCAGCGTCCCGATCACCAGGAATCGGTGCAGAGCCACCGACGTGCGCGCCCACTCCTCACCCAACGCATAGCCCAGCGTCAGAAAACACAGAGACCAGAGGAGCCCGCCGGTATACGCGAACGGCGCAAAGACGATCAACGGTAACTTCGAGGAGCCGGCCACAAACGCGGTGACGTGCCGCACCCCCGGGACGAAATAGCCGAACAGCAGGGCGTATTTCCCGCGCCGCACGTACCAGGCCTGGACCCGCTCCATCTTCTGGAAGTCCAGCCGCAGCACCGGTCCCATGGAGCCGATGAGATAGCGGCCCACGCTGCGGCCGAGTCCGTAGCTGAGCGTAATGCCGCTGATGCTGCCGACAAAGGCCGCAAGCGCGGCGGGCACGAACGCCAGCTTCTGCTTGAACACCAGATAGCCGGCAAACGTCAGCAGGGTCTCGTCGGGCACCGGCACCCCGACGATCCCCATCATGAGGAGCATCACGATCGCTACATAGCCGTACTGATGGATCCAGCCGAAAAAGAGTTCCATGACTGCCGTAAGGCGTGAGGCGTTACTTACTCCTCACTGACGAGAGGTTCTGACGGGCCAGCGCAAACTCCGGGTCCAGCCGCAACGCGGTTCCAAACGCTTCCTCGGCTTCCCCAGGCCTGCCGGCCAGCGCATAGGCGTATCCCAGATTGTTGTACGCGCGGGCTTTCGCCGGTGACTCGCGGACGGTGGCCTCCCAGAGTGCCACTTCGGTGCGGTAGGCCTCGTTCCGCAGCACCGTCGCGGCGCCGAGGCCCACCACGATCAGCACGCTGAGGGCCGAGACGATCTGGGGTCGCAGCGTGGCCCGCAAGAGTTGCGCCAGCGCCGCGCCGATCAACAGGAAGCCCCCCCAGCCGGCCAGATAGAGCTGCCGTTCATTCGCCACATCGAGCCGCGGCACGACCGAATTCGTCGGCAGCAGGTGCAGAAACACCCAGAGGATACCGAAGCCCACCCACGGATGCCGACGCAACGAGATCACTCCCACGCCCAGACATGTCGCCAAGAAGAGCCCTTCGGCGGCCAACGCGGGAGTCCAGCGCGAGATGACCGGGAGATCGGGGTCGATGTTCAGATGGTGCACCCAGACCAGCCGGGACAGCAGATACACGATGCCATGGATTTGGGTCAGCACCGCATCCTGGAGGCTCCGCACCGAGAAGCTGAACGCCAGCAGCGGATAATAGCCGGGGTGCCGGAACAAGACCACGACGGCCGCTGCGAGCACGGTCCAGTGCAGCGCCTGCCGCCTGAGGATGACCGACCAGCTCGGCCGGCCGGCGCCCCTCAGCATCTCCCACAACAACAGCGCGGCCGGCAGCGTCACGGCGACTTCCTTGACCAGAAGCGCCAGCACGAACAATCCGGGCGAAAGCCCGTAGAGCAGCCAGCGTTGCCTCGTCTCGTCCGCCGCGCGTCCACGAACATAGGCCAGGACACTTCCCAGGTACAGGAGGGCCATGAGAGACACGGACCGCCCGCTGATATAGGTCACCGCCTCGGTCTGGACCGGATGCACGGCAAAGAGCAGCGCGGCCAGCAGCGCCGGAGTCAGCGTATCTCTCTCGCCACTAGCCCATAGCCTCGCGCCTCGCGCCTCTAACTCCCGCAGCAAGGCCGTGGTCAATGCATAGACCAGCAGCGTATTGCCCGCGTGCACGAGCACATTCAGGAGATGAAAGCCGAAAGCGTCCGGGCCGAGGATCCGGTTCAGCGTATAGGTGGCTTTCAACAGCGGCCGGATGCCATGCGGCACCTCGGACCACCAGGCAGCCCAGGAATGTACCACGGGGTTCTGCACGATGACGTTGTAATCGTCGAACTGAAAATCGCCCCACAGCGCGTTGAAGTAGGCCGCGCACACGGCGCATATCAGCAGAGCGTATGCGCCGTGTAATCGGTTCACTTATCACCCATCACTGCCTTGCTGAACGCATAGTCCAGCATCGCCACAGCCGTCCACCAGCGGTCCGGCGCATTCAGCAGGACGAGGAGCACCTGCCGGCCCTGCCGTTCAGCCAAGGCAATCAGGCATTTGCCGGCTCCGGAGGTGAAGCCCGTCTTGACTCCTACGGCCCCGGGATACCGGCCGACCAACTCATTTTTGTTTTCGAGCTCGAAGCTGCGCCCCTGCGCCGTCGTCACGGTGGTCCGCACCGTGGCCACCAGCGCGGCAAAGGCGGGATGGCGCAAGGCCGCCTGCGCGAGGACGGCCAGATTCTCGGCGGTGGAGCGATGGCCTTTCTGATCGTGGCCGCACGGATTCGTGAAGTGCGTGCGCCCAAGGCCCAGCGACCGGGCACGCTCGTTCATCAGCGCGACGAAACGCGCTTCGGTGCCTCCGACATGCTCGGCCAGCGCGTGACAGGCATCGTTGGCGGACAGCAGCAGCGTCGCCGCGAGGAGGTCCGCCACCCGCATCGTCTCACCCGCCCGAAGCCCCAGTCCTGTCCCCGTTTCGGCGGCTGCGGCAGATGAGATCCGAATCACCTCTTCCGACTTCGCCCGCTCCAGCACCAGCAGGGCCGTCATCACCTTGGTCAAGCTTGCGGGCAGGAGCGGCCGCGTCGCCTGCCTGGACCAGAGCGCCCGGCCGTCCATCATGAGCATGTACGCGGCGGCCTGGTATGTGAACGGATCCGTGAGTCGCGCGGGCTGCGCGGCGGCAGCCAATGCCCAGGGCCAGCCGATCGCAACGCAACAGACGAACACGATAACGGGTAACTGGTAAAAGGTGACGCGATGCGAATGCTGAGCAACCATTGACCAATTACGGCGCGATTTGGGTCACGCGGTTCAGCTTCTGCCCCGAGCCGAACACCACTTCCACCATGAAAGAGTTTCCCTTCCGAAACCAGCCGGAGTCGCTGCC
>CAYZKG010000072.1:0-15031 GCA_964478915.1 uncultured Nitrospira sp. | reverse complement strand
GGGGCGCAGCGCCTCGGGGATCAGCACTGACCCATCGGCCTGCTGAAAGTTTTCGAGGATGGCGGCGAGGGTCCGTCCCACAGCCAGCCCGGAGCCGTTCAGGGTATGGACGAAGTCGGTTTTGGACTCGCTCCCGTCCCGGCGGCGATACCGGATATTCGCTCGGCGCGCCTGGAAGGCTTCGAAATTGGTGCAGGATGAGATCTCCCGGAACACGCCTTGAGCAGGCAGCCAGACCTCCAGATCATACGTCTTCGCCGACGCAAATCCCAAATCTCCTTGGCACAGGGTGACGACGCGGTAGTGCAACCTTAAGCGCTGGAGCACGGACTCCGCCGCGCGCGTGAGCGATTCGAGCTCCTGATACGATTCTTCCGGCCTGGTGAACGCGACCAGCTCGACCTTGTTGAACTGATGCTGTCTGATCAGCCCGCGGGTGTCCTTGCCGTACGAGCCTGCTTCCCGGCGAAAGCAGGGGGTGTAGGAGACATACCGGATGGGTAAGTGGTCATCGGGCAGAATCTCGTCGCGGTGCAGGTTCGTGACCGGAACCTCCGCGGTGGGCACCAGGAAATAGTCCTCGTCGCGGAGTCTGAACATGTCGTCTTCGAACTTCGGCAACTGGCCCGTGCCGATCATCGCGGCGCGATTGACGAGGAAGGGAGGGAGCAGCTCGCGGTAGCCGTGTTCGCGGGTGTGAAGATCGAGCATGAAGTTGATCAGGGCCCGCTCCAGCCTGGCGCCTGGCCCGGACAATACCGCGAATCGAGTCCCCGCGACTTTGGCGGCTCGCTCGAAATCCAGAATACCCAGGGCTTCACCGAGCTCCCAATGCGGGCGGGGAGCGAAGGGGAACGCCGGTCGATCACCCCCCTGCCGCACCTCTACGTTCTCAGCCGGATGGGAGCCCCGGGGAACGCTGGCGTGGGGAATATTCGGAATTTGGAGTGTCAGCTCGGTGAGGCGGGTTTCGATGTCCGTCAGGTTCTTCTCCAGACCCTTGATCTGATCGCCTACTGCTTTCATCCGTGCGGTAGCTTCTTCCGTCGGCTGCTTCTGTCGCTTGAGGAGCGCCACCTCATCAGAGCCATTTTTGAGCCTGTGCCGGAGCTGCTCGACGCTGATCGTCAGGTCCCGCCGTTCCTGGATGAGCTTGCGCAGTTCATCCCAGGGAACGTCCGAGCCTCGAGGGCCAAGGTGCTCTCGGACGGAGTCCAGGTTCTTGCGAAGCGTGCGGAGATCGTGCATGGCGTGTGCTCGCGCGGAGTCGGCGCAATCTAGCACCCGGCCATGGCATAGTCAACGAAAGGGCGAGGAGGGCTTACGGCTTGGTTGCGGCCTCGATGCCTGCCTGAGCGCAGGCATCATCGAGGTGGGCGCCGGGCGCACCGCCGACACCGATGCCGCCGACCACCTCTCCGGCGATCTCGATGGGCAGCCCGCCGCCCAGGATGAGGATACGATCGTTCATGTCACGAAGCGCCTGCAGCGAGGGATTCTTGCTGATCAAGTCGGCCAGCTCGCTGGTCGGCCGCCGCAGGCTCGCAGCGGTGTAGGCTTTCTTGCTGCTGCTGTCTGTCGTGTGGGGGCCCGCGCCGTCTCCTCGCATGAGCACCTTGAGGACGCCGGCCCGGTCCACCACCGCAGCGCTCACCCGGTAGCCGTCCTTCTTGCACTTCTCCACGGCCACAGCCGCCGCCTTACTGGCGAGGGCGAGGGGCAACGACGCCTCCCGGGGAAGCTCCTCCGCAAAGACCACGGTCGGGGCAAAGCCGCAGGCCGCGATGGTGAGGGCCGACAGGACCCTCCATACTCTTTGTCTCGCTTGTGTCATGGTCAGCCTCCTGGGACGGCGGCGTTCCGGACAGGCACCGGCCGTCGTTCCTCCAAGTCGAGCAGGTCGGCCCAGCTCGTGATATCCGTGCGGCTCGGATCGATGGCATCCCGGCATTGTTTGAAATACTCCCACTTCTCCTCGGTGTCCGGCCCACGCGCGAGCATCATGCGATTCCAGTCCTCGATCTCCGCGTCGGTGTGGGGCACTGCTGTCTGTCGAAACCACTGCGCGACCTCCTCATCCGATCGCTGCCGGACCGCATTCGCGAACTGCTCCGGGGTGATGCCGGCAAACTCGAGCAGCCGTCGATCCAAGGGACAGGGATAGATATAGTCGCCGTGGGTGCCGGCGAGCACGGCCCGGCACTTGTCCAGCATGCGAGCCAGGTGAACGTATCCGGCCATCCGTTCCCGCACGCTTCGCGGTGGCTTTACCCGCAGGTCCATGTCAGAGCATCTTGTGGTTCTCGAAGGTCAACGACCTTACGGTCATCTCGCCGTTCTCATACGAGATGATCCGGCGGCTTCCGGGAAGATCGGAGGATGCCACCCGGGTGTGGGTATCAGCGAAGCTCTCGACATTGACCAGCTTGCCGTCTTGTGGAGAAAAATAGTACACCGTGTACCGGGTGGTGAGGAACTTTCCGTCCTGGGTGATGGCGCTGTCCTCCACATTGATGGTGAACGCCATGTGCGGCATGCGCCTGTTGATCTGCGTGATGCGGTCATGCTTGATTCGGTAAAAGGAATGCATGCCGTCACCGTGGATGAAGACGCTTGGGCCGAGGGGATGATCCTGGTCGGTTCCGAGGGTCAGGGGATATTTCCCGTCTGACTCTTCGAAGCTCCGCGGACCGCGGTGCACCGCAATCATCGCGATTTGGTTTTCCGCCCACTTCTGAACTTCCGGGTCCTCCAGTGTGACCGAGACGTCGCGGGGGCCTTTGACCGATACCGCGCCACGGAGGAGCTTGCCGTTGACATTGACTTGGAGGTCGGCGGTAAAGCCCCTGAAGTCCGGCTGCCAACGCGCTGTTTTCTCAAAGGCTTTCCGCAGCAGCTCGCGGGCCTGAGGGTCATCTTTGACATCGGTCTGAGTCTCTTCACGCTTATAGAGTTCCATGACAAACTCCTTTAATGGGAGGGGAAAGGACGATGGCGCAGGCTGATTATAAAGAGCGGCCTTCCGGCTCGCAATGCAGGAGTTGGAAGGCCTTGGCAGGGACGAGAAATAATTCGATTATTCAACAGCTTATAATTGAGACTTGACACAGCGAGACAGGTGAGGCAGGTCAGCAATCACCGAGAGACTCGTCAAATCTGGGGTTTTCCCTGGTCAAACCGCGACTCAGTGTATATAATGCGCCACTAATAATCAGCCATTTCGGTTCGTCCCGAGTGGAGAAAGGCGTGGAATGGAACGTCGTTCTGCTTCCCATACCGAAGAAGAAGAGCTGAATCAGCGAAGAAGGTTATTGAATCTCGCCAGAAAGGGTGACCCGAAAGCGATCAACCGCCTGTTCGAGTTGTATCAGGTCCGTGTATTCAGCGGCGAAGTACTGAGCAGGGGGCGCCTCCCAAGTTGGCCCACCGTCCACCCGAAACCTAAGCCCCGCAAGAAACCCACCGCTCGAAGGCGAACGCTTCGGCGCGCGTCGCGATCGAGGCGTCGAATCTCCGCGCGGAAACCGGCCCGCAAGCATCGGTGACCGCGAGCTGATGTCGGTGGGACACGGCTTCGGCCACTTCCGTTCCGTTCGGCTTTCCGGGTACGTGGCCCTGCCGGGTGTGGTTTGCCTGGACCGCCGAAGCGGAGCCTGAGCCAATTTGCCATGTGGAGAGTCAGTCCCGAAGAAGAGGAGCTGATCAGGCAGCTTTACGAGGCGACCAGACGTACGGGTGTCGGGAAGAACGTCAAGATGGTCATCGCAGAACGGATCTGTCCCAGCGACGTCGTGCAGGTGAACCTCGTCTGCGGGGAAGCGCGAAGCTTTCTGAAGATCGGGAAGCTGGAAGTCGACGCGGCCAGAGTCGGGGACGCTGGAGGGCGGGAGATCCAACTGCGGCTGAGAAAAGTCATGCAAGACCTTGAGATCAGAGCGAAAAAGCACGTGCCAGGGGGAGCCTAGAGGCGATTGGACTATTGCACCGCCACCCGCAATCCTCCTGCCGCAAGATGTTTCGCGATTTTTTCCGCTATCGGATGGTCTCCGCGGTAGACGACTGCGCTTCCTTCGTGATCAATGCGCCAGGCTAGCTCGAAGGCCTTGGTGGGATTCATGCCCGGAATAGCCTCGCAGAACAATCGGATCACCTGCTGGTAGGTATGGCAGTTGCAGTTGTAGACCACTACACGGGCTTCCAGGTCTTCTCCCGTCCCGGTGCTTTCGATCTCGATGGTCTCGGGGATGACTGCAGCCGGAACCGCTGCCATGCGTGTATTCTAACAGGCCCGCTAGGGAGTGCCAACTTCTAGGGTCACCGGATGGACCGACGGCTGCCACTAGGCGGAAGTCTCAGCCTCCTTCTCATCTTTGTGCCTGTCGCCATCCTCCTCGAGGTGCTCCACGCCGATCCCGTCTTGATCTTCGTCACCTCGGCCCTGGCGATCGTCCCCTTAGCCGGTTTGCTGGGGGAGGCGACGGAGCAGCTTTCCGGTCACGCGGGAACCGGCCTGGGCGGCCTGCTGAACGCTTCCTTGGGCAATGCGGCCGAGCTCATCATCGCCTTCGTGGCCCTGAAAGAAGGGCTTCATGATGTGGTCAAAGCATCCATTACCGGCTCGATCATCGGGAACATCCTGCTGGTCCTCGGCTTGGCCATGCTCGCCGGAGGATTGCGGCACGAACGGCAACGGTTCAATCAGACCGCCGCCAGTATGGCGGCCAGTCTCTTGCTGCTCTCGGCCGTGGGGCTCGTGGTGCCGGCATTGTTTCACTTGACGGTATCACGGGAGGGCGGGTCGGCTGAGCATGCCCTCAGCTTGGAGATCGCCGTTGTCCTGTTCGCCATCTATGTCCTGAGCTTGCTGTTTTCGCTGAAGACTCATCGGCATTTGTTCACCGGCGGATCCGTCGCTGAAACGCGGGCGGGGTGGGGGCTTCGCCGATCGGTCGGTGTCCTGGTCGGCGCCACTGTGGCGATCGCCGTCATGAGCGAGTTTCTGGTCGGGAGCATCGAGTCGGCCGCCGCGCGACTGGGGCTGACCCAACTCTTCGTGGGAGTCATTCTCGTGGCGGTCATCGGCAATGCCGCGGAGCATTCGACCGCCGTCCTGGTCGCCAGGAAAAACCAGATGGACTTGGCCTTCGGGATCGCTGCGGGTTCGAGCCTGCAGATCGCCTTGTTCGTCGCGCCGGTCCTGGTCTTTGTGAGCTATCTCATGGGCGCGCCGCTGGACTTGGTCTTTACGCCGTTTGAGGTCGCCGCCGTGGCAATGTCGGTTCTTATCGTCGGATTCGTCGCGATGGACGGAGAATCCCACTGGATGGAAGGGGTGATGCTGGTGGGAGTCTATCTGGTCTTAGCCATTGCGTTTTATTTCCTGCCGGGGTGATCGGAGGGCGCGTCCTACCACTTGTCCATGTCGATCGGCTCGTTCTCCTCCCACAGATCTTGCCACTCCTTCTGGGCGAGGTCCGCTTCGGTCGGTTCGTCCGGGTTCTTGGGCGGCGGCGGGGCGGAAGCGCATGTCTCCTCCTCGGTCTTTGGAGCCGATTCAGCGGGCTCTGAGGGCCTCACACGTTTTTTGGGTTCCCTGTTTACCGGCATGGAATCCTCGCTGAAGCGATGCTCATAGTCATTGGTACAGCCCAGCGCCCGGTCTTGTCAAGAAGCGTCGCATCGGTCGTTGACCCGGCCATCTTCCGCTGCTAAAGTGGCCGCGTCTCTCGCAGTCCCGGATTGAACGCCGTGCTCAGTGCCAAAGTCTTGTGGCCGCTGTTCCCGCTTCTGCTGTTGATCGTGGTAGCCTGTCTGACCGCCGCATTGGTGCGGGTCGTCCGCCGTTCAGCCGGGACTGCGGCCATTTGGCTTCAAGCAGCGGCCCTGGTCTGCTATCTCCTGGCGGCTGTGGCGGCGATCGGGAGCGAACGCGGGGCGATGTCTGCCGGCATCCACCGCCCGTTTTCCTTCCTCACCCAGGTGCTGCTCGTCTCCGCGCTGTTTTACTTCTGGCGGCGGGGCGATCGACCACTGCTTGTGCTGAACAGCAGCGCCTGGGGAGCCATTCTGGCGGACACAGCGCTCCACTACCTGCTTCGATAATCACCACAGCTCGACCGCCACCGAGTCGGCGAAGCGGCGTCCCATTTCGGTGAGCCGCAGGCGCCCGCCGCGTTCTTCCAGCCATCCCCGCGCGGTCAGCCGCTCGAGAGAAGCGCTCCAGTCCGGACCGCCCTTCCCTGTCGGTATCGCGGTTGCATCGATGCCGTTCACCAGGCGTAGGCCGAAGACGACCGCTTCCCGTTTCCGTCGCTCAGGACTCAGCCGCTCGAGCCCCGAAAACGGAAGCCGTCCCGCGTGCAGTTGATCGGCATAGGCGGCGAGGTCCGCGACATTGCCGAAGCGGCGCCCGGCCACATAGGACTGCGCGCTCGGCCCTACTCCGAGGTAATCCTCACCCTGCCAGTAGAGCAGATTGTGCCGGCAGACGAATCCAGGTTGACTGAAGTTCGAGATCTCGTATCGCTCGAACCCTGCGTCCGCCAACCGGCCCACGGCATGCTGCTCCATGGCGTTCTGAAGCTCGGGGTCGGGCTCAACCCGGTCACCCCGGCGGATCGCGAGATCCAGCCCGGTGTGCTCCTCGATGGTGAGGGCATAACAGGACAGGTGCGTAGGGTTGAGCGTAAGCGCCGCTTCCAGCGACCGGCTCCAGGCCTGCAGGGTCTGTCCGGGCAAGCCATAGATCAAATCCAAATTGATGTTGGCCATGCCGGCTTGCCGAGCCATCTCGACGGCGGCACGGGTCATGTGGGCCGACGTGCGCCTTCCGACCTGCCTCAGTTCGTTCGCATCCATCGACTGAGCCCCAACGCTGATGCGATTGACGCCGGCGTCGGCCAGCAGGGACAGGCCTTCCTCCGTCACCGTCTCCGGATGGGCCTCCACGGTGATCTCGGCGCCGGGCACAAGGTCGAATGTCCGGCGGACCCGGCCAAGAATGTCCACCAGTTGGCCGGCCTGCAACGTGGTCGGAGTTCCGCCGCCGACATACACGGTTGTCAACCGGCGTCCCGCGAGCGTCCGCACGGTCCCATGGAGCCGGATTTCCCGATCGATCGCCTCAAGATAGCGCTGCACGCGATCAGAGCGGTGGATCTGAAGATAGAAGGCGCAGAAATGACAGCGCGCGCGGCAGAAGGGAACGTGGATGTAAAGTCCGACGGCCATCGAGCTTGCCGGGTCAGCCTTTCTTCAGGCCACAGGCTCGGGCCACCCCATCCCGGTACGCCAGCCAGTGCTTGAGAGCCTGCTCCAAGTGTTCGAGCACGGTTTGCTGCTGCGATGATGTCCGGGCATGATTGAGAACGATCCGATACGCGGCATGCCGGTGTCCTGCTTCCACTTTCTGGTGCGCCCGGATCAGATTCATGGCAGCCGGATCCAGCCCATGATGTCGCACCAGGGCGTGCTTCATCACGGCCTCTTCCACCTGGGGCGCAGTCTTGGGCGGTGAAGGATGAAGGATTTCCAGACGGTCTTGCACGCTGCCCTCGACAAAGATGGTCAGCACCGCCGCGCCTGGCAGCCAATCCGGCATGCGCGTGACGGTGTCCAGCCATGCTCGATACCGCCGGCTGGCTGGCAGCAGCGAGATGGCTTCGAATTCCGCTCGGCGGTATCCCAGTCCATGCATCATATCAAGGAACAGCTCGGGATGGGGCCGACCGAACGAGAGACCGCCCGTTTCCTCCTCGTAGATGTTCTCGGCCAGGGTCGTCCGCACCGGTCTCGGCGGGTTCTTCCCGTGGATCCGCGTGAGGAAGACCGGAAAATCCCGAACATAGACGGCGTATTCCTGCTGAAAATGGGTCTTGAGTTGCGGCTTGCTGACCATCCCGGTGGTGAAATGCGACCACGCCCAGTGATGTTTCCGATCCATGATCGCGAGCAGGCGATCCCGAAACTCCTTCCTGGACAATCGCCTCACGGACGAGCTCCGCTCGCCTTGTTTTCTTCACGGTCCGCCGCTACAATGCCGTTCCACACCGGCCTGAACAGAATGGAGCCCATCACCCTGGGAAAATCCGATGAAATCTTGGGCCTCTTGGCGGATGTGTCGCTCAAGGGGAGGGGCTTTACCACCGATTGTCTCCTGGATTACGTGCTGGACGAGGGCTTTACAGAACCGATCTATCTGAATGCCTCGGGCGAAGATCCGGAGGCGTATTATAAGGGGCAGCCGAACGCCTGGGCAATTTATCAGCTACGGGAGTGGAAACGGGTGCTGACGATTTCCGGAGGAGTCGGGAAAGAGCGGCGTGTCCAGATTACCGAGACTCCGTAACTCATGCTCCCCAATCCCATGCGCCATATGAGTTTCATAAAACTCGTCGAGCCGCGTGATGAGGGCCAGCTGGCATTGATCAAAAGCCTCCTCGACGGCAACGACATCCTGTACGTCGTGCGCAACGAGCATTTCGGCAGCCTCTATCCGGGATTCCCGCTTCCATTCAATGCGCGCGTGGTGATGGTGGACGAAGCAGACTTTTCGCGGGCGGAAACGTTGATACGCGGTCTGACTGAGAGACAATCATCGAAAGGAGCGTAAGGGGTTAGTAGTACCAGCCGGAGATCAAGGTACCTTCTTCAAAGTACAGGTAGCGGTGCTTCACTGTTGCCGAGTCCACCCAGTCTTCGAAGATCCATTCCTCGCGTCTGAGGCCGTCTTTGGTATACGTCACGTTGATGGTGTAGGGCGATCCCCAGCTTTTCAGCACTTGTTCGCGGGTCATGCCCACCATCACGCGCTTGTTCTTGATGTGGTCTTCAAAGGTGGGATCGAGGATCCCGGGCAGGAACCGCCAGCCGAGCATCAGCAGCAGGATGAGCGCAAGGATGGCGTAGATGGAAAGCCGAACGGAGCGGCGGCACAGGAAAGGTTTTGGCTCCGGCGGCGTCGCGGGCGACAGTTCTGCGGAGGGATCGGCCGTAGCGTGTGGAATCATCGCGAAGCCAGTCTAACAGCGGCGTCTGAGTGAGTCAACCGGAGGGCTGGGGGCGAGAGGCGATGAGCCATGTTCGTCGAAGTGGACAGCAACCCCAATTGCGCGGCATCCTGTTTTGCGCGCTTCAAGGAGACCGGCCAGCCGCGGCGCGTGGTGCAGGTCCGGACGTACGATCGAAGCGCGCAAGGGGAATGGTGCTGGATTACCGGATGGACTGACGATCCGGAGCATCCCCGCTGCCCGGTCCATGCCCAACCCGTGGAAGATTCCGGCGCCGGCATCACCCATCTGATCTACGGCGGGATCTGGGGTGTACGGTTGAAGCCGGTTGTCCTTGCGGAAGATTGGGATTTGGAAAGCCCGAATCAGTGGGGAGAGCCCTACCTCTCGCTGGCTGATGCCAAAGATATTCGATACGAGGAATCGTAGCTCGGACCATGCTCTTCAGACTCGCTGCCGATGCAGTGGTGATCGTCCATTTGCTCTGGATCGTGTTTCTGGTGCTGGGCGCCTGGCCGGGGCGTCGCGTCGCCTGGGTCAAATGGCTGCACTGCGGCGCCCTGACGTTCAGCATACTCCTGCAGCTGTTCGGATGGGTTTGTCCGTTGACCCATCTCGAGGTATGGCTGCGGACACGTGCCGGCTCGGGAGGTGGATACACGGGCGACTTCCTCGCGCATTATGCCGAGCAACTGGTCTACCTCAGCGTGCCGCCCCGAATTGTCTTGCTGGCCACGCTGGTGATCATCGGGCTATCGATCTGGGCATACTGGCCGAAAGAACGGCGGGAACGCGCTGCACCGCACCATCCTGACAGCCAAAGGAGGCATGCATGAACCTCCCACCTCTCCCTTGCAGAGGATTCTCGGTCTTCTCGGTTTTCCTGGGTGTGACGGCCCTGATCCTCACGGCTGTGCCCGGGCCATTGGCCGGGCCGACCGTCTACACGTATGTGGATGACGAGGGCACGGTCATCTTTACCGAGCAACTGCAGAGTATTCCGGAGCGGTACCGGAGCAGAGTCCAGGTGATGGCGGATACCGAGGGGCAGAAAGAGGAGCAGAAGGCCAAGGAGACGAAAGAGAAAATGTTGGGCGCTGCGAAGCCTCAAGTTCCCAAGGAGACGGCCGCCGCGGTGGAACAGGCCAGGGAGATGGCGCATGACATCCAGACAGGGCCGCAATCCCTGATCCCGACGTTAAGCCCGTATCAGACCGCCGTGCTCGGCACGGGGTTCGGCGTGGCGGTGATTCTGTACGTCATGATGAAGTTGAGCCACAACTTCGGCGTGCGCCTGATTTTACGGTTGCTGCTGGTTGCGGTGATGTTCGGCACCAGTTATCTGATGTACTTCTCAGGGCTCGGGGAAAAATTCGCCGAGATGACAGGCCATGCGACCCAGGAAGGAGCGGGGAAAAGCGGCGGGGGCGGCAGCAAGCTGCAGTCGCCGACCGAGCTGCTGCAGAAAGTCCGGGAGACCGTCAAGGACATGGAGCGCAGTCAACAGGAGAAAGTGAACGCACTGCAACAGATGGAAAAAGAGCCATGACCGATGACCGCCTGTTCGAAGGCGTCAGTCGGCATATTTGGGCACGGGGATCTTTTTAGTGATAGGGGGCGGGGGGGGTTGAGCCGCATATTCCTTCGAAAAGGGATTCATCATCGGCTCGTGCGTCTGACGCTGGCGGTCGCGAACCATTTGGAGGCTCTGGGCGGTGACCTCCAACCGGTCGATGGTGGTCTGTAAGGAGATGTACGAGGGAAGGCCTTGCAACGTGAACAGTTGAAAGGCCAGGGACCATTCCAGCTCCTCTTTTCCTCGTTCCCGGACGATGAACCGGGCCGCAGGCGACGGGGGACCCTTGAAGACCAGGATCCAGAGGTTTGACCGGAACGCAGGCGCGGTCGGGTCCGAGGGCGGCTTGAATTCAGGGACGAGCGCGGGAATCTTCTCGATGGGGGCGGGCGGCGCAAACTCGATCTCGACCAGGCGGACGTACAGCGGCGCGGTTTCGGAATTGTCGTTTGGGTCGAGCATGTAGGAGAAAGAGTACCGCACATCCACACCGTTCCGCTTGTACGCGTATACATCCTCTCCATTCTCGGGCAACACGAGCTTCTTGTAATACCGCTCCCAGTCGGCAAATGAATAGTATTTAAACACCCGGAGGGCCGACTTCCGATCACGAACCGCGTGGGGGGGTCCGAGCTTTGCCCGCAGTTGGGTTTGGGTCAGCCCCAAGTAGCCGTCTTCGAAGTAGGAGCCGGTTTGGGCGGAAACAGCCGAGGAGAGCAGGAGTGCGGTGAGCAGGGCGGCAAGAAAACAGCGCATAAGATAGTAGGATGAGGGGACGGTATGATCGGCATCATCGTAGCCAGGAGTCGGTGCGAAGTCAATCACCGGGCGTTGCCGTGCTTGCGCGTCCTCCGGTGATCCAGTATAGTCACGGCTGGATTTGGCTGAGTGCACCAGGGGTTCCGAGAGAACGGAGTGGAGACCGTGAGGCGGGATGGTGAGGCGTTGGGGGAGCTGCTGCATCGTCGTATCGTGATCCTCGACGGGGCGATGGGGACGATGATTCAACAGCACCGGCTGGACGAGGCCGCGTTCCGCGGTCGGCAATTCGCCCACCATCCTCACGACCTCAAGGGGAACAACGATCTGCTGTCCATCACCCAGCCGGCGCTCATCCAGGCCATCCATCGCCAATATCTCGAGGCGGGGGCGGACATCATCGAGACGAACACCTTCAATTCGAACGCCATCTCGATGGCGGATTACAAGCTCGAGCATCTCGTGTACGACCTGAACCTGGCCGGCGCAACGGTGGCGCGCAGGGCCGCCGACGAGGCCATGGCGGCTGATCCGCTGCATCCGCGGTTCGTGGCCGGCGCGATCGGGCCCACCAACCGGACCGCCTCGCTGTCCCCTGACGTGAACAACCCGGCCTTCCGCTCCGTCACCTATGATGAGCTGGTCGCGGCGTATTACGAGCAGGTCCGTGGCCTCGCGGACGGAGGCGTGGACCTGCTGTTGGCCGAAACGGTCTTCGACACGCTTAACCTCAAGGCCGCATTTTTCGCGATCGAGCAATATTTCGAGAAACACGGGCGGCGCCTGCCGGTGATGGCATCGGTCACCATCACGGACCGGAGCGGCCGGACTCTGTCGGGCCAGACGGTGGAAGCGTTCTGGAACTCGATCGCGCACATGAGGCTGCTGAGCGTGGGGATCAACTGTGCGCTCGGCGCGAAGGAGATGCGGCCGCACCTCGAAGAGCTGTCCGGCATCGCCGGGGTGCACATCACCTGCTATCCCAACGCCGGTCTGCCGAACGCCTTCGGAGGATTTGATGAAACGCCGGAAATCATGGCGGCGGATCTGGAGGAATTCGCGTCGAACGGCTGGCTGAATATCGTCGGCGGGTGCTGCGGGACGACGCCGGCTCATATCGCCGCCATCGCCGGTGCGGTCCGCCGGTACCCCCCACGGGTTCCCCCGACGCCCGAGCCCTACACCCGGTTGAGCGGGCTGGAGCCGCTGACCATCAGACCGGAGACCAATTTCGTCAATATCGGGGAGCGAACCAATGTCACCGGCTCTCCGGCGTTCGCCAAGCTGATCCTGAGCGGTGACTGCGAAGGCGCCGTCGCCGTTGCGCGCCAGCAGGTGGAAGGTGGCGCCCAGATGATCGACGTGAACATGGACGAGGGGCTTCTGGATTCCGACGGCGCCATGGTCACGTTTCTGAATCTGGTCGGGTCCGAACCGGACATCGCCCGGGTCCCGGTGATGATCGACAGCTCCAAGTGGTCCGTGATCGAGGCGGGCCTCAGGCGGGTCCAGGGCAAGCCGGTGGTGAATTCCATCAGCTTGAAAGAAGGGGAAGAGACGTTCAAAAGACAGGCCACGCTGATCAGACGCTACGGCGCTGCGGTGGTCGTCATGGCGTTCGACGAAGTCGGCCAGGCGGACACGGTGGAGCGCAAGGTGGAGATCTGTGCGCGGGCGTACCGGATTCTCACCGAGGAGATCGGGTTTCCGCCGCAGGACATTATCTTCGACCCGAACGTTCTGACCGTCGCCACCGGCATCGAAGAGCACAACAACTACGCCGTCAATTTCATCGAGGCGACCCGTCGGATCAAGGCGACTCTCCCGCGCTGCAAGGTCAGTGGCGGGATCAGCAACATCTCGTTCTCATTCCGCGGGAACAATGTCGTGCGCGAGGCGATGCACTCGGCGTTCTTGTACCACGCCATCCAGGCCGGTCTCGACATGGGAATCGTGAACGCGGGTCAACTCGCGGTCTATGAGGAAATCCCCAAGGACTTGCTCGAGCTCGTCGAAGACGTGCTGTTGAACCGGCGGCCCGACGCGACGGAGCGGTTGGTCACTTTCGCCGAGACCGTGAAGCAGAAAGACAAGGTCGCGGCGAAGGACGACGCCTGGCGACGGGGAACCGTGGAAGAGCGGCTGTCTCACGCGTTGGTGAAAGGGATCGTGGACTATATCGAATCGGACGTCGAGGAGGCGCGGCAGAAATACGAGAAGCCGTTGCATGTCATCGAGGGTCCCTTGATGGCCGGCATGAACATCGTGGGCGATCTGTTCGGTTCCGGCAAGATGTTTCTCCCCCAGGTGGTCAAGAGCGCCCGGGTCATGAAAAAGGCGGTCGCCTATCTCCTGCCGTACATGGAGGCGGAAAAGCAGGCTGCAGGGGGGATGCAGGTCCAGGGAACGATCCTGATGGCAACCGTCAAGGGGGACGTGCACGACATCGGCAAGAACATCGTCGGGGTCGTGCTGGGCTGCAACAATTTCAAGGTGATCGACCTCGGCGTGATGGTGCCGTGCGAGAAGATCCTGGGGACCGCGCGGGACGCGCGGGCGGATCTGATCGGCCTCAGCGGGCTCATCACGCCGTCGCTCGAGGAGATGGTCCATGTGGCGCGGGAGATGGCACGGGAAGGTTTTCAGGTGCCCCTTCTGATCGGAGGGGCCACCACCAGCAAGGCCCATACGGCGGTGAAAATCGCTCCGGCGTACCCGAACCCCGTGGTGCATGTGCTCGATGCGTCCCGCGCCGTGGCGGTGGTCAGCAAACTGATCAGCTCGGACCACAAGGCCGCCTTTGCCGCCGAGGTCCGCCGTGATCAGGAACTGGTCCGGGAGGCTCATTCTGCCGGCGCCGCCCGGCGACCTCTGCTGTCCATCGAGAAGGCACGGGCGCGGCGCACGGCGATCGACTGGCGAGCGGCCGACATCCCCGCTCCGGCATTTCTCGGGACCCGGCTGGCGGAGGTCTCCCTGGAAGAATTGGCCCCGTACATCGACTGGTCCCCGTTCTTCCACGCCTGGGAATTGCGAGGCCGCTTCCCCCAGTTACTGGATGATCCGACGGTGGGGGCAAGGGCGAGGGAGCTGTTTGATGACGCCAAGCGCCTGCTGCACGAGATCATCGCCGGGAAGCTCCTGACCGCCCGGGGCGTGTACGGGTTTTTCCGGGCCAACAGCGTGGGTGACGACATTGAGCTGTACGCGGACGAAGCGCGCGGGCGGGCCCTGGCCACGCTCCACACGCTCCGCCAGCAGGCCGACAAGCCGGACGGCCAGTTCAACCAGGCCCTGGCCGACTTCATCGCCCCGAAAGGCTCGGGGCTCCGGGATCATCTGGGCGCGTTTGCGGTCACCACGGGCCACGGCGTCGACGAGCTCTGCGCTCGGTTCGAGAAGGAACATGACGATTACAGCGCGATCATGACGAAGGCGCTGGCGGATCGCCTGGCCGAGGCCTTTGCCGAATTCCTGCACAAGCGCGTGCGGACCGAATGGGGATACGGCGTGGACGAACGGCTGTCGAACGAGGACCTAATCCGGGAGCGGTACCGGGGGATCCGCCCGGCTCCCGGCTATCCGGCCTGCCCGGACCACACCGAAAAGCGGATCTTGTTCGATCTCTTGCAGGTGGAAACGCATACCGGCATCCGTCTGACCGAGAATTTTGCCATGTACCCGGCCA
>CAYZKG010000071.1:0-15158 GCA_964478915.1 uncultured Nitrospira sp. | reverse complement strand
TCCGTCCGGCTTGGCGCCAAGAGAGTATAGTTGGCTGTTCACTTCTTCTTGTCGGTCTTTTTGCCAGTCGGCCCTTCTGCAAACAATAACCACAGGAGGATCACAAAGCCGACGGCGACCGCCGCGATCGCCAGCCAGGTCCCGAGCTTCTCCATTACGCCTTGCCTTTCGCCGGCGCGCCCTTGAGCTTCTGAAGGAGCGCCGGAGCGAGTCTCTGGACCTTGCCCTGCAGGTCGGTGGTGACCAAGGTGGCGGACCCTTCCACGATGATCTCTTTGCTACCCCGCTCCCTGATGATGTGAGCAAACGTGAGGCTGGCTTTCCCGTGGCCGGACAGCACGGTGTCGATGGTCAGGGTCTGGCCATAGCGAGCCGGACGACGATAGTCCAGTTCAGCGTGGACCACCAGGAATTGCGTGCCCTGCGCCAACAGCTCGACAACGGAGAGGCCACGCTCTTCCAGGAACTGCGTGCGCGCCCGCTCGAAATATTTGAGGTAGTTCGCATAGTACACCACCCCGCCGCAATCCGTATCTTCATAGTAAATGCGAATCTCCATAAGAGCTTTCAGCCGTCAGCGGTCAGCTTCCACCCTCACCCGCCCCTCCCCCTGCAAGGGGGAGGGCCAGGGAGGGGGCGCTGAAAGCCGAGTGCTGCAGCTCTTTTTCACAGGTGCAGTGTGGGAAACTTTGGTAGCGACGCGTCGGTGACGCCCGTCACCTTGAGCACGATCTCGTACAATTGCTGGAACCGTTCAACCTTGATCGGCTCGAACCGGTGGCCCAGCACCGCCTGCCCGGCCACGTCCAGCAACGGTTTCAGCTTGGTCCACTGCGCCAGATAGGTCTGGCCTACCTGATCACCGAGGCCGGCCAGCGCCCGGAATTGCGCCTGCAGGGGCAACTTGTATTTGCCGTCCACATCATCCAGGTAGCAGGTCCGACAGGTCTCCTGAAGCGCGGCGGGCAATTGCTCCGGCTGAACATCCCAGGTTTTGATCCGGTGCTGTTTGAACAGACGATGTTGCGCAAAGGCTTCCAACGCCCGCAGGAGCACGACCGTCGCAGCTTCCGCGTGATGATCCAGTTCGGCGCGGCGGCGGGCATGCGCCAGCAGGTCATAGGCCATCAGCTCTTTGACCTCCTGCGGATCGAGGACCAATTTCTCCAGAAAGCCGGCGTTGCTCTTGATCGGAGGCAGCGCGGCCTTGAGTCCCGGAGGCCCGCCCCACACGGAGGCCATCTCCAGCGCTTTGAGCGCCGTCTTGAGCTTGTCCCAAGCCGGACGATACTGAAATTTCTCCCACAGGTCGTAGCCGGCAGCGAGGTCCGCCAAGGCGCGATAGAAGGGCTTCTGCCCGCCGCTGACCCGGAATTCGGTCTGCCGGAAAACCGACGCGGCCGGACCGAACGCGCCGCGATTGAACAGGTCGCAGCCTTCCCGACGAGAGACATTCGCCGCCTCATCCCATGGGTTCCCCTGAAACCAGACGCGGGGGCGGTCGTCCACCGTCACCGACTCCCCGCCTTCAGCCGGAGCGGATTCCGTGGGATCGAGCATGACGACTCTCGACGTGAAGGGGAGCCCGGTCAGCACCATGGCGGCTGCCATGGCCGGGGTCGCGCCGGTGAGATCCAGGACCAGCTCGCCCGGCCCGACTTCCCAGGTCCGCAGCAGCTCAGGAAGGGCCTTGGCGAGCGCCTGGTAGGACGGCATGAACCGTGATGGCTCAGGCGTGATGACCCAATCCCACTTGCGGGGCATTTGGGCGAGCTGGGGCTGGATGGCCTCTGTCAAGGGTTTGCTCGATTCCGGCAAAAAGAAACAGAGCAATTCGGGTTTGAGCCGGTTGATGGCGTACACGGCAGCGGGCGCCCGATCGACGACCGCGATCAGCAGCGCTTTGATGGGAGTGTCAACCGCCACGGCGGCGGACTATAGCATGAGGGAGGCGCGATTGACAGCCTGTGGACCGCAGCCTAGAATGCCTGCGCATGCAGGCCCGCGTCGCTCGCCAATTTGAGGACAGTGCCGCCGTCAAGCAGCAGTTTGCCCGCGAGCATGCCGAGCGGATCGTCGAGGTTGCGCAGCTCATTACCAGGGCGTTCCGGGACGGGCACAAGCTGCTGCTGTTCGGCAATGGCGGCAGCGCCACCGATGCGTCTCACATCGCGGCGGAGTTCGTGGGCCGGTATCAGCGACATCGCGCTCCGTTGCCGGCGATCGCGCTGGCGACCGACATAGCCGCGCTCACCTGCATCGCCAACGATTACGAGTATGCCGAGATCTTCGCCCGGCAGATCCAGGCGCACGGACAGAAAGGAGACGTCGCTATCGCCATTAGCACGAGCGGCAACTCCCCGAATGTGCTGAAGGGCGTGGAAGCGGCGCGGACGCGCGGCCTGACTACCATCGGGTGGACCGGCGGGACAGGCGGCAAACTCGCCAAGCTGGTTGATCGTGCCTTCATCGTCCCGTCCACGGTGACCGCTCGGGTCCAAGAGTGCCACATCACGCTCGGCCACGTCCTGTGCGAGCTGGTGGAGGAGGGGCTGTTTGGCCAAAGCTCGTAACAAGCGCCGCCGCCGGTCTCCCCCGCCTTCAGCCCCGCGGTCGCCTCATCTTCCGATCGATCTCTCCAGACTCCGGACCTATCCGCTGGTCCGGCGGCACAGCAAAGTGCGGGTCTCCGATTTTGCGGCGCCCTGGCGGCAGGGAGGCTCGCTCCGGCAATTCCTCCGCAGCCTGCCGAATATCCTGGCGGTGCAAACGCTCCGCGCCGTCGCCGACGCGATTGTTCGAGCCAGACGCCGAAGGAAGCCCGTGATTCTCGGCATGGGCGCACATCCCCTCAAGGTCGGACTGGCGCCTATTGTGGTGGACCTGATGGAGCGCGGGATCGTCACCGCCGTCGCCATGAACGGGGCGGTCATCATTCACGATTTTGAGCTGGCGCTGATGGGCCACACGTCAGAAGACGTGGACGCCGAGATCGACTCCGGGCGCTTCGGCATGGCGGAAGAAACCGGCCGCATGCTCAACGAGGCCATCGTGCACGGCAGCAAGGAGGGGATGGGGCTGGGGGAAGCCGTGGGCCAGTACATGAACCTTTACAAGCGCCAATTCCCCTACCATCGCACCAGCGTGCTGGCCGTCGGCGCGCGTCTGGGGATTCCGGTCACGGTCCATGTGGCGCTCGGGACCGACATCATCCATATGCATCCCTCCGCAGACGGCGCGGCGATCGGCGCCACCTCGCTGCTGGACTTCCGGAAGCTCGCCGGGGTCGTGGCCGGGATGGAAGGCGGCGTCTATCTCAATCTCGGCTCGGCCGTGATCCTGCCCGAAGTGTTCCTGAAAACGGTCACGCTCGGTCGGAACCTCGGCCACCCGCTGGGTAACATCACGACGGTCAATATGGACTTCCTGTCTCACTACCGCCCATTCATCAACGTCGTGAAGCGACCGACGCAAAAGAATGGGCGCGGCTACTCCCTCATCGGCCATCACGAGATCATGCTCCCCTTGCTCGCCGCTGCCGTCCTCGAACAGCTCTCCAATAGATCGTGAGAGGGAGGGGTAAGGGGCGCGCGAGAGACGCATGCCCGCGCTGCTTTCATTGCAGTTTTGCACCGACTTTGCTAGGTTCTCCTTGCTATGCGGCGGGCACTTTCCCTGGCACTCTGCACGGCGGCGTCACTCGTAGCTGTCGGCGTCCTGAGCGCCTGCAGCTCCGCGCCGCCTTCCTCCCCGTCCTCTACCGCGACGCAACCGCTTACCAAGCCTGAGGCAACGGAAGCGATCGCGGCTGCGATCGTGGCCGAAGCCCCCAAGCTGCAGAAGCGCACCGTCGCGGTCATCGAGTTCTCCGAAGCACAGGGCCCGACGTACGTGCCATCGTCCCGTGGGCGGTTGCTGGCGGAGCGGATCACCACCAGGCTGGTGAACACCGGGCAACTGGAGGTGGTCGAGCGCGCGCAGCTCGACAAGGTCATGCGCGAGCTGAAGCTCGGGACAACCGGCCTGGTTGACGATGCCACGGCCAAATCCATCGGCAAGCTCCTAGGCGTCGAGGCGATTGTCACCGGCACCTTGGCGCAGGTGGGCCCGGAGACCGAGATTCACTCTCGCATGGTGCGGGTCGAAGACGGGGTGATCCTGGCAGCGGTCACCACCCGCGATGTCATCCAGCTGACAGTCCGTCCACCCGAGCCGGGCATCCAGCCGCGGCCGGCTCGGCCGGAATTTCCCCGGCCAGAGCCTGACCGCATCGAAGAGGGGAGCCCGCACGCGCATTATGATCGGCTGTTCCGGGAAGGTCGCCTTGCGCAACTGAATCAAGAAACGCGGTTCGCTCTGGATCAGAACAGCTCCGACTTCATGGCCCATCTCTACCAAGCTCTCCTGCAACAAGATTCAGGCCGACCCAAGCTGGCCCGCGAGCACCTTCGGCTGGCCTATGATGGGGCCCTCAGGCTTCCGGCGCCGGAACGCGGGATTCGGGTCATCGCGCAGGCGTTGCTCCGAATTGACCGCCCGGCGATGGCCCGCGAAGTGGTCGTCCGCGCGCTGGAGGCCCGGCCGGAACTCCGCACCGCTCCCGACCTGCAGGATCTCCTCCGGCGGCTCGACATCCGTTAAAATATCCCTCCCGTTACCGTCGGATGATTGGCCGCGACCTTCGTGCGGCGTACGAGTACTATTGCCTGTACGATGGGGTAGCGAGTATGGATTGTGAAATGGTTGGCGCGCCATGAACGAGCTAAAAAAATGGGCACGGCAGATACTGTTCGGGGACATCGATGCGATGTACGCCTCATCGGCCATCGCGGTGAACCCCGAGCTGATGGGCAAGCTCGTGGCGGTGGGCTTGCCGCCCCCTCGCGGCATCATCACGGCGGCCAGTTATCCTGCCCGACAGTACGGTGTCACCGCGGCCATGCCCACCGCCCGCGCGCTTCGTCTGTGCCCGGATCTGATCGTCGTTCCTCCCGATCACGACCTGTACCGCCGGATGCACCTTCGCATGCGGGAAACGCTCCAGCGCTTTTTCCCCGCCGTGGAGTGGAGCAGCATCGACGAGTTCTACGCCGACACCACCGATCTGCAGACGCGATATCCCGACCCGACCGCCATGGGCCGAACGATCAAGGAGGCGCTGTTCGAGGCGACCGGCCTGCGGTGCACGGTGGCCGTGGCGACCGGCAAGACAGTGGCCAAGGTGGCGGCCGACTGCCATAAACCCGATGGCTTGGCGGTCATCGAGCCGGGAACCGAGGCCGGGTTTCTGGCGACCCAACCGGTCAAAGCACTGCCCGGCATCGGTCCCAAGACCGCGGCGATCTTGGCACGCGCAGGGGTACGGAGCATCGGGGATCTGCACGACCCGCGATTCGAGCCCGACCTTCGCCGGCTATGGGGCCATCGCTTGCGGGCGATCCAAGCTTTGGCCCAGGGGTACGATACCGAGCCGGTGGTTCCGGACCGCCCTCACAAAAGTATCGGACATGAGACCACCTTCGACCAGGATACGGCGGACAGCGCATTGCTCGAGAAGACCGTGCATGAGTTTCTCGGGCGCCTGACGCACGAGCTTCGAATGGACGGGCTGGCTGCCGGCTCGTTCCGGATCAAGCTCAAGGACTGGCGCTTCAGGGTCACCACCCGCCAGCGCCACTTCTCCAAGCCGTTGAACCACGACTCCCCGATGTGGCAGGAGATCAGAGCCGCCTTGAACAGCCTGGTGCGGCCGGGAACGCCCTACCGGCTGGTCGGCCTCACTCTCGGCGACCTCGTCCCCGCTTCCCCGACCCTCTTCGACCAGCGTACCGACCAGGCCATCGCGGCCATGGACACGCTCATCGAGCGGCATGGCTCGGGTGTCATCCGTCTCGGCGGCCTACCAAGTGAGTGACGACAAGTTGGTTGACTTGGCTCTCAGTGGTGGAGTAGAAGCGTGACACCCGTCGGTATACAGCAAAGAAAGGAGTTCAGCGAATGGTCGTTCAGATTTGGACACGAAAACGAGCTCTGCTCTTGGCGGCTCTCGGGCTGCTGCTGTTGGGGAGTCCACAGCGCACCCTGAGTCAGGAGTCCAACCTGGCGCTCGGCCAGTTGCCTAGCGTTCCGGTCCCGCCTCACAATCTGCAATTCCAGGCCAAAGTGGAGTTGGGCAAGCTGTTGTTTTTCGACCCGCGCCTGTCCAAGGACGGCAGCGTGAGCTGCGCGAGTTGTCACGTGCCCTCGAACGGATTTTCAGACCCACGACAGTTTTCCTTGGGGGTAGGCGGCAAGCAGGGCGGGCGCAACGCGCCGCCGGCCATGAATGCCGCCTACAATCATCTCCAGTTCTGGGACGGCCGGGCCGGGTCGTTGGAGGAGCAAGCGCTGGGGCCGATCCAGAACCCGATCGAGATGGCCGAGACGCTGGATGGCGTCGTCAAGAAACTGAAAAAGGTCAAGGTCTACCGGGCTCGGTTTCAGGAAGTGTTCGGCCAGGAGGTCTCTCCGGACGGCATCGCCAAAGCCATCGCCGCGTTCGAACGGACCCTCATCTCGACCAATTCGCCGTTTGACCGGTTCATCGTCGGAGACAAGTCCGCCTTGTCCGAATCCGCTCAGCGAGGATTCGAGTTGTTCCAGGGCAAGGCGCGGTGCGTGTTGTGCCATAACGGACCGAATTTTACCGACAACAAGTTCCACAACATCGGCGTTCCGCAGGCCGGGCCGCTGAAGGAAGATGCCGGGCGGTATGCGGTCACCAAACGAGAGTTGGACCGCGGCTCCTTCAAGACCCCTTCGCTCCGCAGCGTCGCGTTGACCGCTCCCTATATGCATACCGGAGGACTCAAGACCCCGGAAGAGGTCATGGAGTTTTATAACCGCGGCGGCGAAGCGGTAAAAGGCAAAGATCCGTTCATGACCGCCTTGAACCTGACGGAGCAGGAGAAAAAGGATCTCGTGGAGTTCCTGAAAAGCCTCACCGGCGATCTGCGAGAGATGGCCGCGCCGAAGCTGCCCTAGGCGGCAAATGGAAGCCCGCAGGCACATCAGATCGGAACCGACAGCGTGGTCTCACCCGAGCTAAATAAATGGGCTGCGACCCTCGCGTGGCACGGTGCGTCATCGGCATGGACGATGGGGTAGCGAGAATGGGGCACCGGAATGCCGGCGCGGTCTCACCGAGCTAAGGAGGGATAGCAGTGAACCTACACGGGAGGTGGAAGGATGAATGACAAGGCAATGAAGGCCTATGTCGCAGAGACGATCGGAACCTTCGCCTTGTGTTTCATCGGGGCCGGATCGATCTGCATCAATGCCGGCCTCGTCGGAATCGCGCTTGCGCACGGGTGTGTACTCGCGGTCATGATCTCGGCGCTGGGGCATATCTCGGGCGGCCACTTCAATCCTGCGGTCACGTTCGGCGCCTTAGTGGGAGGAAAGATTACGGTTACACGGTCGGTGGCCTATGTCGCCGCACAACTGATCGGCGCAGTCCTGGCCGGATATCTCCTCCTCAAGATTTTCCCAGGTAAGCCGGAGAATCTTGGGACCCCCGGAGTGGCAGCCGGCGTCTCTGGCAAGGCCGCTATCGTGATAGAGATGGTCTTAACGTTCTTCCTGGTAACGGTGGTGTACGGCACCGCGATCGATGAGCGTGGGACCTGGAAGGCCATCGGCGGATTTGGCATCGGGTTCACAGTCCTGTGCGACATCCTGATGGGAGGGCCGCTGACTGGGGCCTCCATGAACCCGGCCCGGACCTTCGGCCCGGCGCTGGCGGCCGGTTACTGGAACTATCATATCGTGTACTGGATCGGGCCGCTGTTGGGCGGCGCGCTGGCCGGTCTCATCTATGGCCGGTACCTGATCAAGGCATAGCCTTCACATACGGCTTCTGCGGTGCTATCTAGCAGCCGGTTCGGGCTCCTGTTGGGGCATTCCTGTTTGGTTCTTTTGTGCGTGCTGACAGCCACGGGCTGCGCCAGCTTGCCGGAGAGGAGCCGGACCGGCAAGGTCTATGAGGTGCTGATTCAAGAAGGAGCGGTTTCCCCTCAGAGCGTGAGAGTCCGGCCTGGCGACGAGGTGAGATTCGTCAATCACAGAATAGACCCGATCTGGGTCTACTTTTTCAGAGACTCTCCGGATGAACTCGCGTGCCAGCGCGGCTTTTCGTTCTATTGGGGAACCGAGGAGGTGGCGAAGATCCGCCCCAACGAGTCCGCCAGCGTCTGTTTCTCCAAGCCCGTCTCCGTGGGATTTTCCGTCCAGATGGAGCCGACCGTCCATGGCGGCGAAGAGCCGGGTGCCCTGAAGATTTCCGGAGCCATGCCCGGCGCCATCCTGGTCGAGTAAACGCGCAGAGCTTATGCGGAGGGACTGATGGCGACGAAGATCAAGAACAGGGCGGAGTTGGTCGCCCTCCTGGCGAAGTCTCGCGCAGAAGGCAAACGGATCGTCTTCACCAATGGCTGCTTCGATCTTCTCCATGTCGGCCACACGCGATACCTCCAGGCTGCGCGAGATCTGGGAGACCTTCTGGTCGTCGGCGTCAATTCCGATGCATCCGTGCGATCGCTGAACAAGGGACCGGGCCGGCCCATTGTGCCCGAGACCCAGCGAGCCGAGCTGCTCGCGGCGCTTGCCTGCGTGGATTATGTTGTGCTGTTCCCGGAGCCCGATCCGAGCTCGCTCATTGCTGCGCTCCAACCGGACATCCTCGTGAAGGGCGGCGACTGGCCGGCTGAGCAGATTGTCGGCCGCGAGACCATCGAGGCCCGCGGCGGCCGCGTCGTCACGATCCCGCTGGTACCCGGCGTCTCCACCACCGCTTTGCTCCAACAGATCCGGAGCACCTCAGGAAGCCCTATCAAAAAGGCTTGACCGTGCCCCTGCCTCAATCCTCCCACTGGGACATGCTCTTGCGCCCCATCCGGGAGGCCTTGCGCCGTCCCACAGGCAACCCGTGCCTGACCGGCCTGCACGGCTCGACAACGGCTTTCGCGCTGACGCTGCTGGCGCGCCAGCCCGGTCCGCAATCCTGGCTCGTCGTCACGCCGTCGGATGAGGCAGCCGAGCGACTCTCCGAGGACCTCCGGTTCTTCCACGCCATGCTCGGCAGTCCTCACGAAGCCCTGGCCCTGTTTCCGGAATGGGAGACCTTGCCCTATGAGGCGACGCCTCCGCACATCGAGCTGATCGCTCAGCGCATGCGAGCGCTGCACCGGCTCACGAGGAAAACCCCTACGCTGCTGGTGGCCTCCGTGAAGGCGCTCCAGCAGCGTCTGCTCCCGCGCGCACTCTTCGCCGAGGTGTGCCTGCGCCTCCAGGCGAGCCAGGCGATTGAGCGGGAGGGACTGATTACGAGACTGCTGCGTCTCGGCTATCGGCGCAGCTCGGTCGTGGAGATTCCCGGAGAGTTCAGCGTCCGCGGCGGGATCATGGACATCTACTCAACGGCGTACCCGGAGCCGCTGCGCGTGGAATTTCTCGGGGACACCGTCGAATCCATCCGCCAGTTCGATTCCGCCACACAGAAGTCCACCGCCCGGCTCGACGATGCGTGGCTCTTGCCGGCGCGGGAATACATCCCCCCGGACGACCCGCTGCAGGCGGCGCCTCCTCCCGGCGCCGAGTGGCGCGGGCCTGATACGTATTCGCACATGGATCTGCTGCCGGATTACTTTAGCGAGCGGCCGCTGGTGGTCCTGGAGGGGCCGGGGAGCCTCTCCAAGCAGGCGGAGGAGTTCTCCAGCCAGCTTGAGGAGGCGTACCTGAAGCGAGGCGGCGAGCCGGACGACGGGCCCTATCCGGAGCCTGATCGGTTGTTTGTCCGTTGGGATGAGCTGCGAGCCCGTCTCCAGGGTTCGACCTGTCTGCTCATGGAGCCACTGGCCTCGCCGGAAGCGTCGCGTGAGCCGGTTCTGGCGTTTCCCGCTCAGTCTCCGCACAGCGTCGGTCTGGGCCTGCGGGGGACACCGTTCGGCGACACCCTGGCGATGCTGGAGCGTCTTCGTGGCGGTGGCCAGGTGCTTATCGTCGCGCGCAGCCGCGGGCAGGTGGATCGGCTGCTGGCCCTGTTTGCCGAGCACAACCTGCCGGCGGTCCCCTGGAAGCCGGCCTACTGGACCGGGACGCCGGCCACGAAGCCGCCGTTCTATCTGATTCAGGGGGACCTGTCGGCGGGCTTCGTGTCCCAGGCCGGGCGGCTCACGGTCATTACCGAAGAAGAGCTGTTCGCCAAAGGCGTGCGCCATCGGCCGCCGCCGAAAACCAAGGCGGCGACATTTCTGTCTTCACTGGAAGATCTGAGCGCCGGTGACTTCGTGGTGCACGTGCAGCACGGCATCGGCCGGTATCAAGGGCTCCGTCGTCTGTCGGTTCAGGGTTTTGAGAGCGATTATCTCGTGCTGGAATTCGCCGGCGGAGACACCCTCTACGTCCCGCTCGACCGGCTGAACCAGGTCCAGCGGTACACCGGAGCGGAAGGGCATGTGCCCAGAGTGGACCGCCTGGGAGGAAGCAGTTGGGCCCGAACGACCGCCCGTGTCAAGAAAGGCATCGAGGAGATGGCGAAGGAATTGGTGGACCTGTACGCGAACCGCGAGGTGCTTCATCGCGCCGAGTACGCCCCCGACAGCACCTTGACCCATGAGTTCGAAGCGGCGTTCGAGTATGAGGAGACCTCGGACCAGCTCCGCACGATCGAAGACGTCAAGCGGGATATGGAAGCCCCCAAACCGATGGATCGCCTGGTGTGTGGGGATGTCGGGTACGGGAAGACCGAGGTGGCCATGCGGGCCGCGTTCAAGGCCGTGGAAGACAACCGCCAAGTGACGGTGCTCGTGCCGACCACCCTCTTGGCGCAACAGCACTACGAGAATTTCTCGCAGCGTTTCGCGCCGTTTCCGGTCCGCGTTGCAATGCTCTCTCGCTTCCAACCCCCCAAGGAGGTGAAGGCCATCCTCCGTGACCTGGCAACCGGCACCGTGGATGTGGTGATCGGGACGCACCGCCTGCTGCAGAAAGACGTGCAGTTCCGTAACCTCGGCCTGGCGATCGTCGATGAGGAACAGTGGTTCGGGGTCCGACACAAGGAGCGACTGAAGCAGCTCAGGACCCAAGTGGACGTGTTGACGCTGACGGCCACGCCCATTCCCCGCACGCTGCAGATGGCCCTGTCCGGGGTTCGCGACCTTTCGGTGATTGACACGCCGCCGCCCGGCCGCCTGGCCATTCGCAGCCAGGTGCTCCGGTTCAATGAGAAGGTGGTGCGGGAGGCGATCATCCGAGAGCTCGGCCGCGGCGGCCAGACCTTCTTCGTCCACAATCGCGTCCAGACCATGGAGAAAATGGGCGCGTGGCTGCAACAGCTCGTTCCGGAAGCGCGGGTGGTCATGGCGCACGGGCAGATGGACGAGCGCCTGCTCGAATCCGTAATGGCCAAATTCATCCGGGGCGAGGCGGACGTCCTGGTGACCTCCGCCATCATCCAGTCTGGCCTGGACCTGCCTGCGGTGAACACCATCCTGATCAATCGCGCCGACACGTTCGGCCTGGCGCAGCTGTATCAGCTGCGGGGACGGGTGGGCCGGGCGGGACATCAGGCGTATGCCTACTTCTTCATTCCGGAGGAAGGCGCGCTGACGCCAGAGGCCCAGAAGCGGCTGACGGCGATCCAGGAGTTCACCGAGCTCGGGTCCGGCTTCCGGATCGCCGCCGCCGATCTCGAGATCCGGGGAGCGGGAAATCTCTTGGGCAAGGAGCAGTCCGGCCACATCGCCGCCGTGGGGCTGGATCTCTACCTACAGATGGTTGAGCAAGCGGTGCAGGAGCTCAAGGGCACGGTGGTGGAGGAAGAGCCGGACCCGACGCTGCACCTGAACGTCTCGGCCTTCATCCCCGAAGACTACGTCGCGGACGCGCACCAGCGGCTCTCGCTCTACAAGCGTCTCGCGGCGAGCCAACGAATCGGCGATCTGGCCCTGCTCCACGGCGAGATCCAGGATCGGTATGGCGCGCTTCCCGAGCCGGTCGAGCGCCTGTTCGAGGTGATGCAGATCAAGATTTTAGCCAAATCGCTTCGGCTGGCGACCGTGGAGATGAAGCCCAACGCCCTGGCGTTCTCCTTCAACCCCAAGGTTGAGCTGCCGGAGCCGGGTATCCGCGCGCTAATGGACCGATATCAGCGGAGGCTCCGGTTCCTGAGCCCCTTGTCCTTCGAGCTCCAGGCGCCGGGGTCCGACTGGCCATCCTTGTTCGATGAACTCACCGCAGCCTTGCACACCCTGTTGTTCTATGATACGAAAGGGCCGGCCGCTGCCTAGAGGAATTGTCAGACGCATGACGTGTGACCAATGACGACCCCTTGTGGACCAAAGGACCAATGATCGCCAGTAAGCAATGCGCCTTGGCGGCGGTCATCGCCGTGGCGCTGACCGCCAGTTGCGCACGCGGTTCTGAAGAACTCGCGGCCTTGGCCGTCGTGAACGGAAAGCCCATTACCGAGAACGAATTTGAATTCCGCTGGTCGGAGCTGCCGGCAGCGACCCAGGCGCACTACCAGCAGAACGGCGGCAAGCGCAAATTCCTGGATGAGCTGATCTCGCGGGAACTGCTCCTGCAGGAAGCGCATCGCCGCGGTTTGGATCAGACCCCGGCCTTCCGCGAGCGTCTGGAGCGGACCAAAGAGCGCCTGGTGCTGGATGAGCTGTTGCGCGAAGCGGTCAAGGCCAAGGTCCGATTGACCGAGGACGAGCTGGAATCCCACTACGCTGCCCATCCGGAGGCCATTCCGGACGAAGAGATCCGCGCCGCGCATCTCCTGGTGTCCTCACTGGCGGAGGCCAAATATCTCAAAAAACAACTGGCCGGTGGCGCGGACTTCGCCAAGCTGGCCCAGCGGTACTCCATCGACCCGGCCACTCGAGGCAAGAGCGGCGACCTCGGCACGTACCAGAGGGGAAGCTTCGGGCCCGACTTCGATGCGGCGCTTCTCACGCTGAAACCCGGCATGGTAAGCGAGCCGGTGAAGACGGACGCCGGCTTTCACCTCATCAGGATGACCAGCCGTAGCCCCGGGGACCCGCAGAGAGTGCAGGCCGCCCGGGAGCGTTTGCGCCAGGAATTGTACGCAGAGAAGCAGCAGAAACGATTTGAGCAATTCATGTCAGAGCTCCGCACCGCGGCCACCATTCGTGTCGCGGACACGTCACGTCTGGCCGCCGACGGAGCCGATCCGCTGGGCCGCGTGCCAAATCCTTGATGATCAAGCAACGCCTCCGCCCCCTACCGGGAACAGCCTTCCGTCAGCTCAGGGTCCTCGGCTTCCTCTTCTCCTTAACGGCGCTGATCGGCGCAGCGGCCGTGTGCTCGATCGGGCCGGCACATGGCGCTCACGTCGCGGACCGGATCGTCGCGGTGGTGAACAACGAGGTAATCATGCTCTCGGAGCTGATGGCCGAGACCGCTGCCGAGGCCAAGCGCGTCCGGGAGCGGTACAAGGGCGAGGAGCTGCCCCGGCGCCTGCAGCAAGCCGAGTACATGGCGCTGAATCGGATGATCGAGCGCAAGCTCCAGCTTCAGTACGCCAAGTCCAAAGGGGTCGAGGTGACGGACGATGAGGTCAAGAGCGCCTTCAAGGAGCTGCAACGGCAGGGCGAGCACATGGATGAATCGAAGCCGGAGGACCGGAAAAGCATCAAAGAGCAGCTCATGCTCCTCCACGTCGTGGATCGTGAGGTCCGAGGGAATGTAATGGTGGCGGAGCGAGAGATGCAACGGTTCTACGAGGAGCACAAGAGCCGCTTCTCGCTCCCGGAGGAGTACCGGATCAGCCAGATCCTGATCGTCCCGCGTGCCGCTGAAGAGCGGGCTGAAGCCCGATCCCGGGCCGCAGCGGTGTACACCCAGGTGAAGAGGGGAACCGATTTCGGCGACCTCGCTATCCGGCACTCGGATGGCGCCGAGGCCTCACGAGGCGGAAGCCTCGGTTACGTGCGCCAAGGTGAAGTGCTGCCGCAGATCGAGCGCGTGCTGACGTCGCTACAGCCCGGTGACATCACCGAGCCGGTCGAGACGCCCCAGGGCTTTCACATCATCCGGCTCGATGAAAAAAAGCCGCCCCAGTTCCGGCCCTTCCCGGAAATCAAGGCCGAGGTTCAGACCCTCCTGTATCAACAAAAGACCGAAGACCTGTACCAGGCATGGATCGCGGGATTGAAAAAGAAGGCTTTTATCGAAGTGAAGTTCTATGAAAACCCGTGATCAGTGTGCGTGATCAGTGATTTAAGCGCCTGCCACAGTTCGGTCTCTCCTTCGCGGCTCGCCGACGAGTAAGGAATGAGCGGTGCGGCGTCCGGCAGCCCAAGGGTCCGCCGGATCTCCTCCAGCTTCCCGCGTCGCTCGCCACGAGACACTTTATCCGCCTTGGTGACAATGATGACCGTCGGCCCCCCGAGATCACGCAACCACGCCGACATCATCGCGTCGTGATCGGTGGCGCCTCGGGCATCCACCAGCATCACAATGCCCCGCAGCGCGGGGCGGGCGCCGAGGTACCGCTCGATCATCGGTCTCCACCGGGCGCGGGTCGCTTTGTCCACTTCGGCGTAGCCGTAGCCGGGCAGATCGACCAGGTAGAAGGTCTTGAGACGCGGATCGGTCGTGACCACTCGAAAGAAATTGACGGTACGGGTCTTGCCCGGCGTCCGGCTGACCTTCGCCAGGCCTTTGCGGTTGAGGAGCGAATTGATCAGAGACGACTTGCCGACGTTCGACCGTCCCACAATCGCCACCTCAGGCAAGCGCTCTCCTCTGAAGCGATCCGGCTCGATGGTGCTCTCAATAAACTCCGCCGTTAGTATCTTCATCCGTAGGCCAGGCTATAGGCTCTGGGCTAGGGGCTAGAGGTGATTCCCGCCTATTGCCTCTTGCCAATAGCCTCAAGCCATGCAATTTGCTGTATCATCGCGCCATGGTCAAGTCAATGCGGGGACGGGTGCTCGCCCAGGTGATCCTCGGGCTGTTGCTCGTGGTGGGCCTGCCGCTCGGAGCCGTCAGTCTTTATCTCTTGATGTCCCTTCCCGACGTGGTGCCGCTCGCGAAAACCAATCCGACCTCCACGGCCCTGATGGACGCCCGCCGGGCCGAGGCGCTTG
>CAYZKG010000070.1:9866-15194 GCA_964478915.1 uncultured Nitrospira sp. | reverse complement strand
CCCCATTCATGAAAACCGCCGGCCCCAAAGCTGAATTTTTTATTAAATTATGTGAGGTTACCAGACTTGTCAAGGGAATTTCTGGGCAGGAGCTTGTACTCGATGCTGTCGGCCAGCGCCTGCCAGCTGGCCTCCATGATATTTTCCGACACCCCGACCGTCCCCCACTTCTCCTTATGATCCCCGGATTCGATCAACACCCGAACTTTGGACGCGGTCCCTTTGTTTGCCGCCAAGACGCGCACCTTGTAATCCAGCAACTTGACCTCTTTGAGCTGCGGGTAGAACGTCTCGAGCGCCTTGCGCAGGGCGTGGTCCAGGGCATTGACCGGCCCGGCGCCGACCGCCGCCGTATGCTCCACCGCATCGCCCACGCGGACCATGATGGTGGCCTCGGAAATCGGCGCTTCGTCCGCCTGTCGCTTTTCCACGATGACCCGGAACCCGAGCAGCTCGAAGGAGGGCGTGTGGCGGCCGACCGCCTTCCGCATGAGCAGCTCGAAGGAGCCTTCCGCCCCTTCGAACTGATAACCCTGGTTCTCCAGATCCTTCAGGGTCCCGAGCAGGCGCTGGAGCTTGGCCTTCCCTTTGGTCAGCCGGATCCCGTAGGTCTCGACCTTCTCCCGTAACCCGCTGCGGCCGGCATAGTCCGAGACCAGCATACGCTGGCGGTTGCCGACGACCGCCGGCGTGATGTGCTCGTAGGTGGCCGGGTTCTTGAGCACGGCGTGGATGTGCACCCCGCCCTTGTGGGCAAACGCCGAGTCGCCGACGTACGGCTGATGCTTGTTGGGCATCAGGTTCGCGATCTCGGTGACGAAATTGGAGACTTCCCGCAGACGCGCCAGGCGCCGCTCTTCGAGGATCCGCCGGCTCATCTTGAGCTGGAGGTTCGGCAGGATCGAACAGAGATTCGCGTTCCCGCACCGCTCCCCGATGCCGTTGATGGTGCCCTGGACCTGGACCACGCCGGCTTCGACCGCGACCAGGGAATTGGCCACCGCCATCTCGGTATCGTTGTGGGCATGAATCCCCAGCGGAACCTTTGATTCCCGTTTCACCACGGCGCAGATCTGCCGGATGTCCCAGGGCATCGTGCCGCCGTTGGTATCGCACAGGATCACGCGCTCCGCTCCCGCTTCGAGGGCCCGGCGAACCGTCTCGAGCGCATAGTCCGGGTTCGCCTTGAACCCGTCGAAGAAATGTTCGGCGTCATAGAAGACCCGCCTTCCCTGGTCCCGCAGGTACGCGATCGAATCACCGATCAGCTCCAGGTTTTTGGCCAGGGAAATCCCCAGCGCCTCGGTGACGTGCAGGGTCCAGCTCTTGCCGAACAGCGTGATCGTCTCGGTCTCGGCGGCCAAGAGCGCTCGAATCGTGGGATCTTTCCGAACCGGGTTGTCGGCCTTCCGAGTGGAGCCGAACGCCACCACCGTGGCGTGCTTGAACGGCACCGTCTTGATGATCCGGAAGAACTCGATGTCCTTGGGATTGGCTCCCGGCCAGCCGCCTTCGATGTACTGGACGCCGAGCTCATCGAGCTTTTGGGCGATCCGGACCTTGTCTTCGACCGAAAAACTGACGTCCTCGGCCTGGGCGCCGTCCCGGAGCGTCGTATCATAAATTTCGATCTGGCTAGGGGCGAGAGGCAATGGGCTAGAGGTCGCTTCTTGCCCATCGCCTCGTGCCCCTCGCCTCGGGCCGCTCATTCTCTTCGATTTCATGAAGGTGTCTCGTCGAGGCCGAACGCCGCGTGCAGCGTGCGCATGGCCAGCTCCAGATATTTCTTGTCCACGATGCAGGAAATCTTGATCTCCGAGGTGCTGATCATCATGATGTTGATGCCTTCCCGGGAGAGGGCCTCGAACATTCTGGCCGCCACACCGGAGTGCGAACGCATCCCGACCCCGACGATCGAGACCTTGGCGATCTCCTCGCGAACCTCCACCGACTTGGCGTCGATCTCCTTGGCCACCTGCTGCACGAGCGGCACCGTCTTGCCGAGGTCCACGCGCGGCACGGTGAACGAGATATCGGTGAGCGAGGCCTGACTCACGTTTTGAATGATCATGTCCACGACGATGTTGGCCTCGGCCACAGGCCCGAAGATGCGAGCGGCGATCCCGGGTCTGTCGGGAACGCCGACGATCGTGATCTTGGCCTGGTTCTGGTCTCCCGTCACGCCGGAGACCGTCATTCTCTCCATGTCCGAGTCTTCGGTAGTCACGCGCGTTCCCTGCCCCTCCTTAAAGCTGGATTTGACCACCAGCGGGACCCCGAACCGGGCGGCGAACTCCACCGACCGGCTCTGCAGCACCTTGGTTCCCAGGCTGGCCAGCTCCAGCATCTCCTCGTAGGAAACCTTCTCCAGACGCCTCGCCGTGGGCACGATGTTCGGATCAGCGGTATAGACACCGTCCACGTCGGTAAAGATGACGCACTCGTCCGCCTTGAGCGCCGCCGCCAAGGCCACCGCGGTCAGATCGGAGCCTCCGCGCCCCAGCGTCGTCACATCCGACCGCTCGTTGATGCCTTGAAACCCGGCCACGATCGGAATGACGCCCTCGGCGAGCGCCTCTCGAATCCGCTCGGCCGTGACCCGTGCAATGCGGGCTTTCGTATGCGAGCTATCGGTGATGATGCCGACCTGGCGACCGGTGAAGGACCGCGCATTGATCCCGCGTCCCCGAAGGTCCATGGCCAGGAGGGCAATGGTCACCCGCTCCCCCGTGGACAGCAGCATGTCCAGCTCACGATCGTCCGGGGCGGGGGTCACCTCGTGAGCGAGCTGCAGCAACCGATCGGTCTCCCCCCTCATCGCGGAAAGCACCACGACGAGGTCGTGCCCCTGGCGGCGAGCCTCCGCCACCCGGTCCGCCACCCGGTGAATCCGCTCGACGCTCCCGACTGAGGTGCCTCCGTATTTCTGGACGATCAGCGCCATCTCTGGTTAGGTTGAGGCTACTGTAAACTATTTCTCTGCTTCAGCCATGGGAAATGAGCTGAGCCAGCAACTTGGTCGCCTCGCGCGGCTCGGCCTGCGAAGCTCGAGCCTCGGCTTCGCTGAAGCCCCGAGCGGTCGAGCTGTCAGCGCGAACGGCGCTGTCGTAAAGCACATAGGGCAGGACGGGCAGGCCTGCGGCGAGCTCAGCCGAGCGGTCGGTCCGGGGCGCATCGTCGCACACCAGCAGCACCCGGTGGGGCCCGAGCGCCGACAAGCCCTGGAGGATCGTGCCCACGACATCCCGGTCGAACTCTTCCACCGCCTTGATTTTGGCCTTCGGCTCCGAATCGCGCGCCGCTTCCGTCGGCACCTGCACGTGCACATAGCTCATGTCTTTCTGGCGAAGCGCCTGCAGCGCGGATTCGGCCTGAGCCTTGCCGGCTGTTCCGTTCGTGCCGGCAAACCTCTCGGCCCCTTGGGCATCCAGCCCGGCGCAGATCCCGATCCCTCTGAGCGCATCCGCGGTGGACAGCACCGTGCCGCTGATCCGGTACCGCGCCGTCAGGCTGGGAAGCGGAGCGGCCCGCCCCGGCCCCCAGACCCAGAGACAGTTGGCCGGCTTCAGGCCCGTTTCTTGGCGGCGCTCGTTGACGGGATGATACCGGAGAATCACGACGGACGCTTCCATCACTTGTCGGAGGATCTCGCTGCCTTCTCCCGTCGGCAGAAACTCGCTGACCGGGTGCCCGACGACGTGATGAGGCCCGAAGCAGGTGATCCGCGACTTGCCGCCCGCCCACACCATGAGATGACGATGACCGGAGCCCGGGTAGAACAAAATGGCCTCGGAGCCGAGCTGGTCGTTGAGCGCGGCGATCAACTCCTTCGCATCGTCGGTGTCAATGCCCCCCGCGGCGTCGTCCTCCATGTAGACGTGGGAACCGAGTTTCTTCAGATCCGCCGTCGCCCCTCCTCGCCCCGAGACACGGAGGGTGACCAGGCTGCATCGGAACGCCACATCCGTTTTCTCCAGCACCACCCCGAGGCTCGCCGCATCAAACATCGCCGAAGTCGGGGAGTAGGTGCGAGGATCATATCCCAGAAGCGCCAGCGGGACGGCCTCGCTCCCCAACGACAGGACCTCCGGGGGAAGCCCGACCGTGCCGAGCTCTCCATGACGGGCGAGATGGTCCATGTTCGGCGTGGCCGCCACCTGAAGAGGAGTCTGCCCGCCCAAACCCTGATGCGGGGCATCGGCCATGCCGGCTCCGTGCAGGATGACGTATTTCATCGAGGCACTAACAAGATGGTTCAAGCTAATTTTAAGAGGCGCGCCACATCGTCGCGGCTGGCTTTGACGGTGAGCGGCGGTCGTGAGACGCTGATCGCAGTGTCGGCATCCTTCAGTCCATGACCCGTCAGGGTACAGACGACGGTCTCGCCCTCCTTCAACTCCCCGGCCTTCGCCATCTTGATGAGCCCGGCCACCCCGGCAGCCGATGCCGGCTCGCAAAAGATTCCTTCCTCGGCAGCGACCATGCCGTAGGCGTGCAGGATCTCCTCGTCCGTCACCATGTCGATTTTCCCGGCCGACTCTTCCACCGCCAGCACGGCCGCCTGCCAACTGGCCGGATTCCCGATCCGGATGGCGGTGGCGATCGTTTGCGGGTCCGGCACGACGCGCCCCAGCACGATCGGGGCGGCGCCGGCGGCCTGGAAGCCGATCATCCGGGGCACCCGACTGATCTGCCCGGCAGCCCGGTACTCGGTATAGCCCCGCCAGTACGCGGTGATGTTGCCGGCGTTGCCCACCGGCAGCACGTGGAGGCCGGGCGCAAAGCCGAGCTGGTCGCACACTTCCATGGCGGCGGTCTTCTGGCCTTCGATCCGGAACGGATTGATGGAGTTGACGAGCTGGATATTGTGGCTGACCGAAATATCTTTCACGATCGACAGGGCCTGGTCGAAATTCCCTTCGATCTGGATCACCGTGGCCCGGTGCATCATGGCCTGGGACAGCTTTCCCATCGCAATCTTGCCGGCGGGAATGAGCACATAGACATCCAGCCCGGCGTGCGCCCCGTAGGCTGCCGCCGACGCGGAGGTGTTGCCCGTGGACGCGCAGATTACCGCTCGGGCTCCGACCTCCAGCGCTTTGGAGATCGCCAGCGTCATCCCTCGATCTTTGAAGGACCCGGTCGGATTGGCCCCCTCGACCTTCAGGTAGAGCTCGATCTTCGGGGCGATCCGGCGCACGAGGCGTCGGGCATGGATGAGCGGCGTGTTGCCTTCCCGCAACGTCGCGACCGGAGTCCGCTCCGTCACCGGAAGGAATTTCCGATATTCTTCGATCACGCCGCGCCAGGAGATCATGGGAACGTCAC
>CAYZKG010000070.1:0-9766 GCA_964478915.1 uncultured Nitrospira sp. | reverse complement strand
TGCCCCTCGACGCGGAGTAACGTGGTGGGTTCGGAAATGAACGGCATGCGGTCGATCTCCCGGAGGGCGGCCTGCACGTGCCGCTCGGTGGCGGTATGGGTCATGATGACCACCGGCACAGTCTGACCCTCCTTCCGCCCTTTCTGCAAGACCGACGAGATACTGATGCCCTGCTGGCCGAGCACTCCTGCAATCTGCGACAAGACCCCCGGCCGGTCCAGCACCATGAAGCGCAGGTAATACAAGGTCGCGATCTCTTCCATCGGCCGGATACGGAGCGGGCGCCGCTCGTCTCTTTGAAAGGAACCGGCCGGCACTCGGCCCGACGCGCCGGAGACCAGGTTGCGGGCGATCTCGATGATATCGCTGACCACCGCGCTGCCGGTGGGCAGGGACCCTGCCCCCTGCCCGTACAGCACGATGTCCTGCACGGCATCGCCGACCACCTGGATGGCGTTGTATACGCCGTCCACCTGGGCCACCGGCGAGGCCGTGGGGAGCATGGTGGGATGGACCCGCGCCTCGACCTCACCGTCCAGGAATTTGGCGATTCCGAGCAGCTTCACCGTAAACCCGAACTCCTTCGCGTACTCGATGTCGAGCGGCGTGATCCGGGTGATCCCTTCGGTGTACACATCCTTGATATTGACCGGCGTGCCGTAGGCCAGGCTGACCATGATCGCGAGCTTGTGCGCCGAATCGATCCCGGCCACATCGAACGTCGGGTCCGCCTCGGCGTAGCCGGCCCGCTGGGCCTCGGCGAGCACGGCTTGAAAGCCATGCCCCTCCCGGGTCATCCGGCTGAGTATGTAATTCGAGGTGCCGTTGATGATCCCGTAAATCGACAGAATCGTGTTCGCGGCGAGACCTTCCTTCAGCGCCCGAATGATCGGGATGCCGCCCCCCACGCTGGCCTCGAACCCGAGGTCCACGCGGCGGCGGGCCGCGGCCTCGAAGATCTCCTCGCCATGGACCGCGAGCAGCGCCTTGTTGGCCGTGACCACCTGCTTTCCGTTCTCGATGGCTCCGAGGATCACTCGCTTGGCGGCGTCGTAGCCTCCGATCAGCTCCAGCACGATCTCGATGCCCGGGTCGTCGAGGACCGCTCCCACGTCGGTGGTCAGCACCCCCTCCGGCAACCGGATTCCGCGGTCCGTGGTGATGTCCGCGTCTGCGACCCGTACCAGCTCGATCGGCAGTCCCACGCGGCGCCGAATGAGGCCGGCGTTGCGCAAGAGGATCTTGGCGACCCCCGTGCCCACCTTCCCGAAGCCGACCATGCCGACCGCGATCCGCGACCGCATCACGCCGCTCCGCTCACGCCGTTCATCAATGCCTTCTTCATGCCGCGCACCGCCTGGCGGATCCGATGCTCGTTCTCCACCAAGGCGAACCGGACGTGCTCGTCACCCCCTTCGCCGAAGCCGATCCCCGGGGACACCGCCACCTTGGCATCCCTGAGGAGCAGCTTGGAAAATTCGAGCGAGCCCATGCCCCGGTACGGCGCGGGGATCTTCGCCCACACGAACATCGTCGCCCGGGGTTTTTCGACCTGCCAGCCGATCCGGTTCAGGCCGCCGACCAGTTCGTCCCGGCGCCCCTGGTAGCGGGCCACCGTCTCCTTCACGCAGTCCTGAGGACCGTTCAAGGCGATGATGCTGGCGATCTGCAAGGGCTGAAAGATCCCGTAGTCCAGATAGCTCTTGATCTTTCCCAGCGCGCCGACCAGCTCCCGATTGCCCACGCAAAATCCAATGCGCCAACCCGGCATATTGTAGCTCTTCGACAGCGTGTAAAACTCCACGCCGATGTCCTTCGCCTCGGGGACCTGCAGCAGACTCGGCGCACGGTAGCCGTCGAACACCAGATCCGCGTACGCGAGGTCGTGAATGACGATGACGTCGTGCTCTTTCGCGAAGCCCACCACCTTCTTGAAGAACTCCAAATCCACCACGGCCGTCGTCGGGTTATGCGGAAAGTTGATCACCAACATGCGCGGCCTGGGCAACGTCTGACGGTAGACCCGCGTGAGGTCGTCGAAGAAATCGCTATCGGGCCGCAACTCGATGCCCCGGACTTCGCCGCCGGCGATGATCACACTGTACATGTGGATGGGATAGGTCGGCGTCGGCGTCAAGACCACGTCTCCGGGACCGATCAGCGCCAGAGCCAGATGAGCGATGCCCTCCTTCGAGCCGATCGTCACGATCGCTTCGGTTTCCGGATCGAGGTCCACGTCGTAGCGACGCTTGTACCAGGCGGTAATCGCGTGCCGCAACTTCGTGATGCCCCGCGAAGCGGAATACCTGTGGTTCCGGCCGTTTCGGACCGCCTCGATCAGCTTGTCGACGATATGGCCCGGCGTCGGCTGGTCAGGGTTCCCCATGCCGAAATCAATAATATCCTCGCCTCGGTGACGCGCGTCGAGCTTGAGCGCCTGCACCTGGGCAAACACGTAGGGCGGCAGCCGCTTTATGCGGTAAAACTCCTCCACCTCTCCCTCCACTCAGGACGGATGAGCACCAAACAGCCTCTGGACCAGCGGGGAAAGGCCTTATTCTAATGCAGGGCCCCCATGCAGTCAATTTCAAAAGAATTCTGCCGGCTTGTACTCTGCAACGGGGAGGAATTTTCCCTCGCCTGCCCGTCCCGAAAGGGGAAATCCGCCTTGCCACCCCAGTCGGTTTTTGCCATAATACTGAACCTTCTGCAAATCCGCATAAATCCTGAATTCCAACCGAGCTTATCAGGACAGTGGAGGTGAAATGGCACGGTTAGGGGTGAATATTGATCACGTCGCCACCCTGCGGCAAGCCCGGGGCGGTACCGCACCGGACCCGCTGGCCGCGGCGGTCCTGGTCGAGCTCGGGGGAGCGGACGGCGTGGTGGTCCATTTACGAGAAGATCGCAGGCACATCCAGGACCGCGACCTGAAGCTCCTGAGAGAGATCGTCCAGACCAAATTGGACCTGGAGATCGGCGCCGAAGAAGGGATGGCCAAGATCGCCTTGGGCATCAAGCCGGACCTGGTGACGCTGGTGCCGGAGCGGCGGCAAGAGCTGACCACCGAAGGCGGGCTGGAGGTCGCCGGCCAGCGGGACCGGCTCAAGAAGATCGTGGATCTGCTTCACGAGGGAGGGATCGCGGTGAGCCTGTTCATCGAGCCCGATCTCGACCAGATCAAGGCCGCCCATAAAATTTCGGCGGACTACGTGGAGCTTCACACCGGTCGCTACGCCAACGCCAGGCGCCTGAAGGAGGAACAGTCGGAGGTCGACGCGATCGCCCAGGCTGCGAAGCTGGCCTACAAGCTCGGCATCGGCGTCAATGCCGGCCATGGCCTGACCTACCGCAACATCAAGCGGCTCGTCCAGATCCCGGAAATCGTCGAATATAATATCGGCCATAGCATCATCGCCCGCGCCGTGCTCGTGGGGCTCGAACGGGCCGTCAGGGAGATGAAGCAGCTCGTCAGCACGGCGCCGGCGCCGTGACCGCAGGCGATCGTTCCATGCACATCGTCGGCATCGGGGTAGATTTGGTCCGGGTGGATCGCATACGCGCCATCATGGAACGATGGCAGGATCGCTTTTTGAGCCGTCTGTACACCGATGCGGAGCGTCAGTCTTGCTTCCGGCGCGCATCCCCGTATCCCTCGCTCGCCGGTCGCTTCGCCGTGAAGGAAGCGATCCTCAAAGCGCTCGGGGTGGGGTGGTCACGGGGGGTCAGCTGGGTCGAGATCGAAGTGCTGAATGACGCGGCCGGGCGGCCGGTGGCCACCGTGCGCGGACGCGTGGAGACACTGTTCCGGGAGGCAGGGGTCACCGGCATTCACGTCACCCTGGCCCACGATGCCGATTATGCCGTCGCTGAAGTAATTCTCACAGGCGAGAGGGGGCACCCATCTGTATGAAGATCGTGATCGTCGCACAGATGCAGGCCCTGGACAGGCGGACGATTGAGGAAGCCGGTGTGCCGAGTCTCACGCTGATGGAACACGCCGGCACCGGGGTCGTCTCGGCCATGGAGTCGGCGTTCGGTTCCTTGACCGGAAAGCGCGTCGCGATTCTCTGCGGGAAGGGAAACAACGGCGGGGACGGGCTTGTCGTGGCCCGGCATCTGTCCCGACGCCGGGCTCACGTACAGGTCATCTTAATGGCCAAGCCGTCAGAGTTAACCGGTGACGCCAAAGCCATGTATCGCCGCTTGAGGGCGGCGCCAGGGCGCTCGGTCGTGCACGCCGGTCTGCCCCTTGATCGGATTCGTGCGATCCTGGCCCACAGCGATCTGGCCGTGGACGCGCTGCTCGGCACGGGCCTGTCGGCGCCGGTGTCGGGGCCGTACCGATCGGCGATTGATGCCATGAACAAGGCCGGTCGTCCGATTGTCGCGGTTGACCTCCCCTCCGGCATTCATGGCGACACCGGAGCCGTCCTGGGCGATGCCGTACGGGCTGCCCTGACCGTGACGTTCGGGCTGCCGAAGCTCGGACTGCACGTCGGGGCCGGGATCGACCACGCCGGCCAGATCCGGGTCGTCGACATCGGGATTCCGGACGCGTACGTGGCCGAGGTCAAGACCCGGATCTCCCTCATCACGCTGGCCGAGGCCCGGAGGCGCCTGCCGGCGAGATTCGCTTCGGCTCACAAGGGGACCTACGGCCATGCCGGCATCATCGCCGGGTCGGTCGGCAAAACCGGGGCTGCGGCGCTCGCGGCGAAAGCCGCGCTTCGGGTCGGGGCGGGCCTCGTGACCGTCGCCACCCCGGCGAGCGTCAACGATGTGCTGGAATCGAAGCTGCTGGAGGCCATGACCGTGCCGATGCCCGAAACGAAAGCCCGCACGCTCGCGCGCTCCGGGCTCGAACGGCTCGTCGCGTTCACCAATGACCGCGATGCCGTGGCCGTCGGCCCCGGGCTGACCACTCATCCGGAAACGGTGGATCTGATCCATACGCTGATCTCCCGCTTGGAGAAGCCGGCTGTCCTTGATGCCGACGCCTTAAACGCCCTGGCGGGACGAACCGCGTTGCTGGGCGAGTGCAAGGTGCCGCCCGTTCTGACTCCACACCCGGGTGAAATGGCCCGGCTGGAGGAGAGGGCCACCCCGCAATCTGTCAATGCCGATCGAATCGGAACGGCCAGCCGTTTTGCGCAGCGCCACGGCGTGATCCTGGTTCTGAAAGGGGCCCGGACGGTCGTTGCGCGGCCGGACGGCGAAGTTGCGATCTGCCCGACGGGCAATCCCGGGATGGCCACGGCCGGGACCGGCGATGCGCTGACCGGGATGATCGTCGGCCTTCTGGCCCAGCGGCTCTCGCCATGGGATGCGGCCTGCGCCGGCACCTATTTCCACGGCCTCGCCGGAGATCTCGCTGCAATCGAACGGGGGCCTGCCGGCATGACCGCCGGCGATCTGATCGATCGAATTCCTTATGCCCTCGCCCAGACGGTCTCATCCGCTGCGTGCTAGATCCGGACGCGCCGCGCCGGCCACGAGCGTCCACGGGACCGCCGGGCCTTCGCCTGCCGGTCTCCCCGTCAAGGCTCCCTCGCCACGGTCGGCAGGCCAGCCGGGTACCCGTTCCGACGCGGGTACCCGTTCCGACGCGGGTACCCGTTCCGACGGGTGGTGGCGGCAACGGTTGCGCAGCCCGGCCGACACCGAGCGCTTCGGCGAACGGATCGGCGGCTTGCTGAAAGGGGGCGAGGTGCTGGCCTTGTACGGAGACCTGGGAGCGGGCAAGACCACCTTGATTGGGGGCATCGCGGCCGGCCTGGGTGTGCCGCGACGCGCCGTCACCAGCCCGACATTCGCGCTCATTCACGAGTACAAGGGGCGTCTCGCGCTGGTGCACGCGGACCTCTACCGGCTCCGCGCGGAAGCCGAGCTTGCTCACGTCGGCTTGAGCGAGTATGTTAACGGCCGCGCCGTGGTGGCCGTGGAGTGGGCTGAAAAGGCTGAGGGGTATTTGCCGGATGACCGTCTGGAGATCCGCCTTGCCCACAGTGATGATCGGGGCCGTCACGTCCTCCTCGAGGCCAGGGGCCGCGATGCCCGTCGCCTCCTCCGCGACCTGAAACGCTCGATACGGTCCAGGCGCCGCATGAGAGGCGGACAAGGACAGGAGCCGGCGCCATGAAAGTCATGTGGGCGCCCTGGCGCATGACCTACATCAAGAACGCCCGGAAACCCGCCAAGTGCATCTTTTGCCTCAAAGCCCGTGAGCGCCGGGACGCGGCGAACTTCGTGTTGCACCGCGGACGGTACGGGTTCGTCATGATGAATCTGTTCCCGTACAACAGCGGACACCTCCTCATCGCTCCGTACACGCATGTCGATAGCTTGGAGGCGTTGTCCCCGGAAGAAGCCCTGGAGCTCTTCCGCTTGACCAACCGGTCGCTTCGAGCCCTGCGAGCCGAAATCAAACCCGAAGGGTTCAACGTCGGGATCAACCTGGGCAAGGTCAGCGGTGCCGGCATCGAGGACCACGTCCATCTTCACGTCGTTCCACGGTGGAATGGCGATACGAATTTCATGCCTCTGTTTGCCGAGACCCGCGTGATTCCCGAGCACCTGCGGGAGACCTACCGCAAGCTGCGGACCCGCTTTCCTCGGGGTCTCAATTCGGATGCCGTCTATCGCCCCGACCGACGAGCGGTGCGCGGCAAGGCATTATGATCAGACTGATTCTGGTGGGCGTCCTGCTTCTGCTTTCCCTGACCTTCTTTCTTCAAAACCAAGAACAGGAGGTCATCCTCCGGTACTTCTTCGGCTTCCGGTCCGCTTCCACGCCCATCTACAAGCCGATCCTGAGCGCCTTTGTGGTCGGTATCCTCGTGGCCTCCATCCTGCTGTTCCCCGCCTGGATCCGCGGACGCATCGAACTGAGACGGAAAACAAAAGCTCTGCAAGAGGCCGAAGCCGATCTGGACCGCCTGCGCCAAGAGATGGGCAAGGCTCTCCGTTCCCCGGGCCTCCGTGTGGAAGAGAGTCTCTTAGATGAATGACGCCGGCGATCTCACTCCTTTGATGCGTCAGTATCGGGAGATCAAGCGCGCGTACTCGGAGGCGATTCTCTTCTTTCGCGTGGGCGATTTCTACGAAATGTTCTTCGAGGATGCGCTGGAGGCGTCCAGGCTTCTCGCCATCGCCCTGACCTCCAGGGACAAAGCCCGTGGAGAGCCCATTCCGCTCTGCGGGGTCCCGTATCATGCCGCAACCGGATACATCGCCAAGCTCCTGAAGGCCGGGCGAACGGTGGCGTTGTGCGAGCAGGTGGAAGATCCCAAGGTCGCCAAGGGCCTCGTGCGGCGCGAAGTCGTCCGACTGTATACGCCCGGGACCCTCGTGGACAGCGAACTCCTGCTCCCGGGCGAGGCCAACTTCCTGGCGGCCGTGGCCTCTGATCCCGCAGCGACGACGCTGGGCCTGGCAGCGCTCGACCTGTCCACAGGCGAGTTCTGGGCGATGGAGCTTCACGGCGCACGGGCGCAGCCCGATCTGTACGACGAGCTTTCGCGACTGGAGCCCCGCGAGCTCCTGTACCCGACCGGTCTTCCGCTTGAGGTCCAGCGACTGGTCGGCCGGCTCAAGGACACACGGCAGTGTCCACGAGAACCGGCCTTCTTCGATCTGCCCCGCGGTGACGTCGGTCTGCGGGCTCGGCTCGAGCAGCTCCTCGCCGATTGCGACCCTCGGGATCTCACTCTCGGCAGCCGTGCGGCCTGCGCGATCCTCGGGTACCTCCAGGAAACCCAGCCCACTGCCCCATTGGACCACCTCAAGACCCTGAAGCTCAGGAGTCCCGAGCACCACATGCAGCTCGATCCCGCCACCATCCGGAATCTGGAGCTCCTGAAGCCGCTGGCAGACGATCGGCGCGGACCGACTCTCTTGTCCGTGCTCGACCGGACCGTGACGGCCATGGGCAGCCGCCTGTTGCGGCAATGGCTCGTCAGGCCGCTGGTGCAAGCCGCTCCCATCCAAGACCGTCTGGAGGCGGTCAGCGAGCTGGTTCAGAACGTCCAAGCTCGTGCCGGCATCCGGGCCGCCTTACGGGGCATCCAGGACCTGGCGCGGCTTGGGACCCGCGCTTCACTCGGAGTGGCGACTCCCAAGGAATTGCTGGCCTTGAAGGATTCCGTCGCGGTCCTCCCCGCCATCCGAACCTTCGTTCAAGACATGCATGCCGGACGCCTGCGAGAGCTGGGCGCATCGTGGGACGATCTGACGGACCTCTACCAGGCGGTCGAGACCGCGATCCTGCCGGACGCACCGGTCTCCACGCGGGATGGAGGTCTCATCAAGGACGGGTATCATCCGCAGGTCGATGAATTGCGGAAGACGTGCCGGGAGGGGAAGGAGTGGATCGTTCAGCTCGAGACTCGCGAGCGGGAACGCACCGGGATCGATTCGCTGAAGATCCGGTTCAATCAGGTCTTCGGGTACTACATCGAGGTCACCAGGCCCAACCTGCCCAAGGTGCCGGGTCATTACCTCCGCAAGCAGACATTGGTGAACGCCGAGCGATTCACGACCGAGGAACTCCGGGAGCTCGAAGCCCGCGTGACGGGCGCAGACCTGAAACTGACGTCGCTGGAACAGGAGGTGTTCGGACAGATCCGCGCTCAGGTGGGCCGAGAGATCGGCCGGCTGCAGCACATGGCGTCTCTCATCGCCGTGCTGGATGTCACGACGGCCCTCGCCGAGACCGCCGCCGTCAACCGTTACGTCAGGCCGCACGTTGACGAGGGGGGAACCATCCGGATCGTCGAAGGCCGCCATCCGGTCGTGGAACGGCTGGACCTGCCGTACGGATTCATCCCCAATGACACGCTGCTGGACCTCGAGGCCAACCGATTGCTGATCATGACCGGCCCGAACATGGCCGGCAAGAGCACGTATCTGCGGCAAGTGGCGCTCATCGTCTTGATGGCCCAATTGGGCAGTTTCGTGCCGGCTCGGGAAGCCCACATCGGGTTGGTGGACCGGATCTTCACGCGCGTCGGGGCATCGGACAATCTGGCAGGCGGCCAGAGCACGTTCATGGTGGAAATGACCGAGACCGCGCAGATCCTCGCCTCCGCCACCGTGCGCAGCCTCATCCTGCTGGATGAGATCGGGCGGGGCACCAGCACCTACGACGGGCTGAGCATCGCCTGGGCGGTGGCGGAATACATCCAGGACCGCCGGCAGCTCGGCGCCCGGACCTTGTTCGCCACCCACTACCATGAGATGACCCAACTGGCCGATCTGCGCGACGGCATCCGGAACTACTCGGTCTCGGTCAAGGAGCGGAGCGGCGAGGTGCTGTTCTTGCGGAAGATCGTGGAAGGCGGTGCGGACCGCAGCTACGGCATCCACGTGGCTCGATTGGCAGGGCTTCCGGCGCCGGTCCTCAACCGCGCGCAGGAGGTGCTGGGACAATTGGAAGGCTCAGCGGCTCAGCACTCAGCACTCAGCACTTGTTCGCTTGACCCTTCCTTGCCGCCTCCCCATCCCATCATCGAGGAGGTCCGCCAGATGGACCTCTTCTCGATGACCCCGCTCGAGGCGCTGAACCGCCTGGCCGCGCTCCAAAAGCGCCTGGACGAGCTGGACCCCCGCGCGGATCAATAAAAAAGGCGGTGCCCTTTCGGGCACCGCCTGCTTCCGACGGTCGCCTTGCCGGGACCCATTGCTCTGACGGGTACCCGTTGCATTCTCAGAGCAACGGGTGCCCAATGGGTGCCCCCCTTCGCGCTCAGTGGCCTTCGTTATACGG
>CAYZKG010000069.1:11819-15304 GCA_964478915.1 uncultured Nitrospira sp. | reverse complement strand
AGCGGCGTCATGCGCAACGAGGGAAACGCCCGCTGCAGCGCCGTGACGTCAAAACAGCGGTGTGTGACAGGACCCTGGCGAAGCCGCGAGATGATCCGCACCGGCTCTTCCAGCAATTCGGCCACCATCTTGGCCGCGGCTGCGAAGGATACCGCCGATCCGGTGGCCACGTTCAGAAGGCCGGAGGTTCGTTGCCGCACGCACGATCCGATGAGCCGACTCAGATCGTCAAGATAGAGGTGGTCACGTTGCTCTTCCCCCTCGCCGAACAAGCTGATCGTGTGGTCACGGATCGCGCTGCGCAGGAACCGATTGGGTCCGTATCCCTGATGGGCATCGGTCGGGCCGTACAGCGCGCACGGACGCAAGATGAGCAAAGGCGTCTTGGACGGGCTCAGGACCTCGCGGAAGAGGTGCTCACGCACCAGATGCATCAGCCCATGCAGCGTCGAGGGGCTGGCGCAGGAAGGCTCACGAATCAGACTCAACCCTTCGGCATAGACCGCGTCAGAGCTCAGGTAGATCACATGGGCGCACGGGCTCTGCTGAAGGAACAGGCTCAGATGTTGTCCCATCGTCACATTCTTCATGAAGGTTGACACATCTCGACCCTTGTCCGGCGTCCAAGCTGAGAGGATCACCAGTGTGTCGTCAGGCCGGATCATCTGCCGGAGCAGGTCGACTGAGCTCGGGTCGCAGAGGTTGACCTGAGCCGATCCAAGCCCGATGGCGTCAATCGCCTGGGCGCTGAGCCACGGCATCAGGGAGCTTCCCACGGCCCCCGTGGCTCCGAGCACCACGACACGGGACGGATCGCAAGGGGTTGCCAGCTGATGTGTCACCAGCTCAGGCATGCAAGACGTACTCCGTCGGCGCGGCACGAAGGTCCTCGAGGTAGGTCTTCCCCCACTCGATCATCTCCTGGATCCCTTCCCGGTGAGAAATCGTCGGCTCCCATCCGACGTCGTGTTTGATGGCGCTGCTGTCGATCCAATACTGCGCATCTTCGCCCACACGATCCTCAGAAACCTCGCAGAGCTGGTCAAACGGCATGTCCATCGCCTCCGCGACCAGTTCGACGAGATCGCGGATGGCCACCGGCTCAGCCGGCCCCACGTTGTACACCGTTCCCAACGGGGCGCGCTCAGACACCAGGTGGATGGCCCGCCCAAGATCCCGCGCGTGAATGTAGGATTTGCGTGCCTGCCCACCGCCGTGCAGGGGGAGCCGCTGACCGGTCAAGCCGCACAGCACGGCCCGCGGGATGACGCGATACAGCTGCTGTCCGGGCCCATAGGCGTTCGACGGCCGGAGGATATTCATCGGGAATTTCAGGACCTTGATCATGGACAGCAGGTGCATATCACCCGCCGCCTTGGAGACCGCGTAGGGGCTGCTCGGCAGGAGCGGGGCATCCTCCTTCGCCGGGGCGTCGACCGAGCCGTACAACTCCGAGCTGCCGATCTGAATCCAACGCTTCAGGTACGGTCGTCCCACGAGCGCCTCAGTGATCCGCACCAGAGCCATGAGATTGGTCTCATAAAACCGCCAGGCTCGTCTCCAGGACGAGGCGTGAGCCAGCGCGGCAAAGTTCACAATCACCTCCGGCTTCTCGGCGTCACATAACTCCAACAAGCGGTCTTGCTCGTAGACAAGATGGATCTGCTGATAGGCGTAGCGCGGATCCCCCTCGCCGACCCTGAGGCTGAAGGCGGCCGGTTTTTGCGGATTGCGTCCGACGCAGATCACCTTCTTGGGGTCGGCATGGGCCAAGAGATACAGGGCCGTGTGGACTCCGAAGGGACCATTGCCGCCAAGGATGACGTACGTTTTACCGTCCATCGTCCGTCTTCACCCCCTCTGCGTGTATCGCCACAATTGGCTCGGATGGGAATTGGAAGAGCTTGGCGTCTTCCGCGGGCAATCCGCTCGGGATCTCGCCGCAGTCGAACCTGGTGGGAAACGTGCCGTTGGTGACGTGCTCCGACGAGAGCCCGAACAGCGCGAAACGCTCCTGCCAATACGTCGATTCCGCCAGGCGCTGTTGCAGCCTGGCCACCAGATCCGGCTCGATCTGGCCCACCACGCGGTGCTGCAGGAAGGCGGAGAAGTACATGATCAGCGCGTTGTCAGGCGCCGTCCTGCTCGAGACATACCGCAGCCATGTCAATTGTTGTCGGAGCTTGATCGGTCTCGTCTCGCGCAGGAGCCGGCTGAAATTCAGGCGGAAATTCATGTAAAACCAGATATCGTCGAGCTCGCTGGGACTGGGTACCCGATCGAGCTTGAAGAAGTTCCTGACGCCGAGAAATGCCTGGTTCTGGCCGATCTTTTCGCCGAAATGCGACTGCTGGATCTTGCCCTGCTCAATGGCCCGCTGCCGCGAATAGGGGCCCAGTTGGTAGGGCGCCACGGCGTTGCCCTTCGTGCCCTTCAGGGTTCCTTCCTTCTCGCCGAGAAGCCCCTGCTCGACCATGGCGTCATAAATCGGCGTATTCTTCCAGGGCTGGAGGATCGCCAGGTTGTGCCAGTCGAGGTTCATCTCCTCGCAGAGCGTGATGGTGTCAAAGATCATGCGGAGCGTCTCCTTGGGGAATCCGATGATCAAGAGCGCCCTCGTGTTGATCTGCGGGTACTGGCTCAGCAGGTTGGCGGCCCTCCGGAACGCTTCGGGCGTTCCGGGCTTGCGGATCTCCCGGAGAATATCCGCATTGCCCGATTCGATGCCGAGATTCAGGCCAATGCAGCCGCTGGCCTCGGCAGCGGCCACCACCTCCGGTGTCAGCGACGCGGCGATCACCCCATTGGTCGCGTCCCAGGTCATGTCCAGATGGCGCTTGACCATTCCGTCGAAGAGTTCGACCGCCCGCTTTTCGTTTTTCAACAGGTCATCGTCGAGCCAGATGATATGGCCGACCCCGTATGTTTCACGGAGGAGGGTGAGTTCGTCCAGCACCGATTCGACCGAGCGCTGGCGCACCCCTCTGCCGTGGAAGGTGCGGACGTTGCAGAACGTGCAGGCGGCGCGGCAGCCCCGGTTCGACTGCACGGTGCCGATGCGCGTGTCCTGGTAGCGGAATCCATACCAGGAGCCGATGGTGCCGACCTGCGAATGGGTGCTGATATCCATCATCTCGTAGGGCGGAATCACGTCGAGATCTTCCGGTTCGGGGGTATAGGTCTGGCAGAATTTGACGCGGTCGCTCGGCAGGCGGATGATGACCTGGCCGAGATCCCCGACGTCTCGCTTGTGGTTGATAACATCGATGAAGACCAGGAACGCTTTTTCCGCCTCGTTCAAAAACGCGAAATCGGCTTCCGGGATGTCGTTCATGATCCTCTCGACGTCGTGCGTCACGTGCACGCCGCCGATGGCGAGCGGGATCTTCGTCTGACGCCAGGCGGGCTCGAACGCTTTACAGGACCTGCACACATCCACCAGGGAGGGGCCGGTCACCGAAAAGATGCACGTCACGCCGATCAGG
>CAYZKG010000069.1:0-11809 GCA_964478915.1 uncultured Nitrospira sp. | reverse complement strand
CGATCAGGTCGGGTTGGAACTCCCTGATGGCGTCGTAGAGAATCTCCGTCCAGGTCGCGGTGAAATCGAAGCCGGCCCCATCGATGGAGGCGGCCACCCGCTTGAGGAGCTGGTGGTTGAGATTGCAGATCCTCGTCTGGAGTCCATGGTTCAGCAAATGCTTGGCGATCACGCCGAGGCCATAGGTAGGATAATTGTTCGCCCGGCCCCTCTTGGCCGTCGCGTAGTCGAAGAGGGTCTTATCGACGTCGGGAGGGTTGACCAACAGGACTTTTCCGACCGCTCGCCCCTCAAACAAGCCGTCCAGGTGCTGGACGACATCATGTTTCGAGATCGACCCCGGCAGGTCGACACCCTGGATGCTGAGGGGTTCGGACACCGGCAACATCACCAGTGCCTTCGCCTTAACCTGCGTCTGTGTCGTGTCCATGCTTCACCCTCCATTGGGCGATCAGCGCCTGATCCCAGATGGGAAACAAACACCTCGGCATCGAATAGGTTTCGGCATCCTGCCGTGAGACGAACCGCACCACCTGCCCTTCCAGGCACTCCACAGGCTGTCGGCCATCATAACAAGTCCAGAAGACGGCCAGACGACATGGCGGATCCGTCTCGCAGAGCTGGAAATTTTCAATGACGGCCGCCAGATGGAGGTCCCGGCAGGCATAGCCGGTCTCCTCCTCCAGCTCCCGTCGCGCGCTCTTCTCCATCGATTCGCCTGGCTCACAGTGCCCACCGGGCCAGCCCCACTTCCCCGCGTGAGTCAGGCCTGGTTTGTCGTCCCGTAACTGCAAGAGCGCCGAGCCATCCTCACGCAGCAGAAGAATCGAGGTGACCGTTTGAACCGACGCCGAGGTCAACGGCAGTTGTGGCGAATTCATGAGTGGTCCCCCGCCGCGGGCGCACCGAGCCGGAGGTAACGCCCGCCGAGCGCGGTCCACCGCTCGCCGTCCACCATCCCAAACGGGTCGATGAGCAGGCGCCCTCGCATCTGCTCGCGGATCTGCGCCGGCGTCACGGTTGAAAACTCAGGCCAGGGGGCCATGACCACGAGCGCATCAGCCCCACGGCACGCCTCCAAGGCGTCCGCTGTCTGCACCACGTGCGGACCACCCGCTCCGTTGAGCGAAACCATCGGGTCATAGACGCGAAGGTGCCGTTCGCGCAGCGCCTCCAACAACGTTATCGCCGGTGCATGCTTGGTCGAAACCGTGCCGGCCTTATAGGCCAAGCCCCAGATGGCAATGATGGCTTCGGTGGAGGACAGGACCGTTGACTGCAAATGGCGGAGCACCCACTCGCGCCGGTGCTGACTCTGAGCGATCCAGGCCTCGATGAGGTCCGCGTGGGTCTGGTGATGAGAGGCTAACGTGCGCGCGGTGATCAGATCACGCTCAAGATTCCCTCCTGAGAGACCCAGACCTGGTGTGAGATACGCCGAGGGCCCGATGCGCCGGTCGAGTCGGAGGGCCGGCACGATCTCCGCCCAATCAGCCCCCAGGGCTTCACACAATTCAGCCAGCAGGTTGGTCGTCGAGACGGACGACACCAAAAACAGATTGATCGCGATTTTCGCCAGCTCGGCGCTCTCATATCGCATTTGCAGAATCGGACCACCGAATTGTTGTAACAGCGTGGCGTAGGGCGCCGGCAGCGGTTGTTGCGCATCTCGACATCCAATGATGAAGCGCTCCGGCTGCAGGGCGCGTTCCACGGCCCGACCGAAGATGAGGGTCTCCACCTGGTAGAACACCTGGAGCCGACGATCGGCTGCATCGCGTTGAAGCCGCTCATCGAGCGATCGGGTAAAGCCTGGAGGGACCTGGCTCAGCACCACCAGCGTTGAGCCCGATGACGCCACCGTGACGATGGTGTCCATCAACTGCATGATCACCGACAAGTCGCTGCGATGGTCGGCGGTTGTCGGGATATCAGACGAACAGATAATCAGCTCGCAGGTTCGCAGATCCGTCGGCTCGTGCGTCAATCGCAGCCGCGCACGATGCGAGACGAGGAGTTCCGGTAGTCCGTGTTCGACGATCGGCAAACGACCGGCCTCAAGCTCCGCGCATCGCGTTGGGTCAGGGTCGTAGGCCACAACGTCGAAACCTTTCGACGCGGTCGCCGCGCTGGAGACGATACCCAGGTGAGACAATCCGGCAAATCCAACGGTCATTGCACCACTTCCTGTCCGACCGCCTGCGCCAATTCGTTCAGCACGCTCGCAATCCAGAGGTCGTTCGCCACATTCGTCCCCCCGGTCCGACACAGACCTTTGAAATGCTCATATTCGAGCGTCCATGTTGGATCGGGGCACTCGAGGCGATGGATGTGTTCGGTCGGGCGTCCGCTCGGCAGTACCCGCTGGCGAACGATCAGCAGGCTCGGCCCCCACTTACACAAGCCGTGGATGTGCGCGCTGCCCCGCTCACCGTACACATCGAGCGTAAAGGTGTTTCGCCACGACACCATCGTCCCTTCCAAGACCATCGCCGGTGGGCCCGTTGTCCCAAACAGGATATGGTCAAGGCTCCTGTTCTCAAAGCGATTGGCGCTCCAGACCTCAAACGCTCCTTCGGGTTGCCCAAACAAAAACAGCGCGATGTCAAGCAGATGGGAGCCGAGGTCAGCCAGGACCCCTGTCCCGTGGTCGCGCCACGGAGAACGCCGGACGTCCCTGGCGGTGCCGTTGCCATAAAAACACCGGACGAGATACAACGGACCGAGAGCGGCCTCCGCCAGGATCGTTTTCAGCCGGGCGATGTGCGGTTCGAAACGGTGGTTGTACGCCGTATAACAGACCATCCCCATCGCCTGCGCCAGCTCGGCCAGTTCCCGAAGCCGGTTGAGCTCGGTCGCCAGCAGCGGTTTCTCCACCAAGACATGTTTGCCGTGCCCGAGGAGATAGCGGACCACATCGAACTGGGCAGCATCTGGCGTGCACACCAGCGCAGCCTCATAGTCGTCCACCGGCACGTCCTCAATCGTGTCGTAGGTCGCCGTGGATACGGCTGGGTCAACGATGGCCACGACGTCCGCGCCGGCGACCGCGAGGCGTTTCCGGCCCTGAATGCCGAGTCCCACGATGACGACCCTCATGGAAGGGAGTCCGCGTAGGCGAAGTGCGCGTGTTGCTCCGCAGCCTGCAGCTTGCCCAGGACATCGGCCGGGGTGACGGGCAGGTTGCCATCCCGCTCGCACGCCACCGCAGCGGCCATCGAGCCCACAATAGAGGCGATGACACAGGAGTGGGTGGTGACAAGCGCCAACGTCGCGTAGGCCAGCAGCGCGTCTCCCGCCCCAACCGGATCGACCACATTGTGGGCAAAGCTGTCCACCGTGAAGAATGACCGGACATCGGGAGACGGGGTTCGATAGGTGATCATGCCCCGGTCGCCAAGTTTGAGGATCAAGGTCTTGCAACGGGCTTTCTTATACAGCTCCATCGCCAACGGCCGAATGACGGAATCTTGATCCCCCAAGGCAAACCGCGCTTCCCGCTCGTTCGGTGTGATGAGATCGAAACCGACAAAATCAAGGATATTGCCCCAGCGACTCGCCACCTGGCTGTCCGCGGCTCGAAGGGCGCCGGGGGGGATGGCCGCAACCAGGTGGGGAATGGTTTGCGCGGTGAAGATGCCGTGGCGAAAATCACTGAAGATGCAGGCCTCTGCAGGGGAGGACGACAATTGGGCGCTCAGTTGTTCCAGGATCTTTTCGGAGATGGGCTGGTTTTCGAGGCGATCGACTTTCAGCAACCGGTGGTTGGCGGCAATCAAGACGTTCTTCTGCGTCGTGGGCCGCGCATGATCAATGCAGGGGAGCGCCTCAATGCCGTGGGCGGTCAGATCGCTCAGCACAAACCCTTTCAAGGCATCATCCCCAAGGACCGTGGAGAATGTCACCGAGGCGCCGGCGGCCCGCAGATGCTTGGCGACGATTCCCGCCCCCCCGACAAAATCCACCTGTCGCTCATGCTGCACGCTTAAGGTTGGGGTCTTGGCCATCGCGCTGACGACGGTGCAATACGTATAGGAGTCCACGATCGTATCGCCGGCCACGTGAACCCGAATCCCCGCGCAGGCCTTCAGGGCGCTTCGCAAATCCTCGAAGGTCACCCCTTCCGATTCCATCAGGGTGACGAGTTTCTCCGTCGAGAGCTTTGGGGGGGTGGCTTCGATCAAGGCCGAGGAAGAGTAGACAATATCCCCGGGGGTGAACAGGAACTCGCCTCCATACGATTCCAAGACGCTCAATTCCTCATGAGTCTGCGGATGAATCCCGTCCTTCGAGTACTCGTAGCCTTTCGCAAAGAAATCGGGCTGGAGAAACTTAATGGTGTCAAGGGGGGTCGGGCTATGGTCGATGATGACATAATCGACCGCTTCGAGCGCGGCCAGATTCATCGCCCGAAGTTCTTGAGGGACGAAGGGTCGGAAGTTCGCCTTGCTGATGTAGGCATCAGAGGTGAGGCTGGCGATGAGGAGATCGGCCTTGCTCTTCGCGTACATCAGATGGCGAATATGGCCTGGGTGCACCAGATCGAAGACCCCATGGCACATGATGACCGACCGCTGCCGCGGACGGGGTCCCACGATCTGGAGAAGTTCCTCTCGTGTTTTGATCTTTCGACGGCATTCCTGGGGAATGGCGTCGGTCAACATGGCTGCGGGCTCCCCTTCCCTCCTGCCACGGTGACCGACTCCGCCGCCCACCGCTTGATCATTCGTACATTGATATAGCGATCATCGGTCAGGCTGTTGGGGCACCGCCCCTCCTTGAACGCATGACAGAGATCGCGGACGGCGTCTTCAATGCTTCGTCTGGGAACATAGCCAAGCTGCCGGGCAATTTTTCTCGATGAGACATGGTAAGACCTTAGGTCGTTGCTGGGGCTCGTTGCAATCCGAATCGGCTCGCCTGGCATCTCCTGCTCGACCACCCGCCGGATGATCTCGGCCAACTCCGCCACCGTGTGGTTCTGATACGCCGCATTGAAGATCTGCCCGGCAACCGCGTGATCGGACTGTTCGAGCAGCTGGACATACAGCTCAGCAAGGTCGTCGACGTGGATATTGGGCCGTTGCTGCGTTCCACCAAAGACGGTGATGACACGCCGATTTACCGCATGGTTCGTCAGGATATTCACCGTCAAGTCAAACCGCATCCGTGGAGAATAGCCGCAGACCGTGGCAGGCCGAAGAATGACGGTCGTCAATCCCGGCGATTGGTATCGGAGGAGAATCGGCTCGCACAACCCCTTATACTTGTTGTAATCGGTCAGCGGGACGAGCGGGTGCTCCTCGGTGACATCCGGGGCTTCACTCACGCCATACACCGAGCTCGTCGACGCATACACAAACCGCCTGACGCCGGCTGAGCGACTTGCGGCGACCAGCGGTTCAAAGCAATCATAGTTGATCGACTTGCTAAGCGCCGGATCCAGTTCGAAGCTGGGATCGTTGGAGATGCACGCAAGATGGATGACGCTCTGTGCACCCTGAAGGGCCTGACTGAAATGCTCAGCGTCGCGGATGTCCCCCTGGATGACGCGGAGGCTCGGATGCGTCGGCAATCCCGCCGATCCAAACAGCATGAGGTCATAGACCACCACCGCGTAGCCGGCATCCAGCAGTTTGGGCACCAGCACACAGCCGACGTAGCCGGCCCCCCCCGTCACGAGGACCGTCGTCATCCCCCCACCGCCGACCCCGTGACGCCGTTGGAGAGAATGACACGGCTGGCCTCCAGCAACGACGCGACGACCGCGTCAGGGTGCTCAGCCTGCCGTTCGGCATACCCAGCCCGCACCAGGATGGTTTTGCACCCGGCGGCTTTCCCGGCCTCGATGTCTCGCCAGCGGTCGCCAACCATCACGGACTGGCTCAGGTCCAATGACCATTGCGTAGCCGCCTCGAAGAGCAGTCCCGGCTTCGGCTTCCGGCATGGACAGCCGTCCTGGTCGGCGTGGTAGCAGACCTTGATGTCATCGATCGGGAAGGTCGCGCGCATCCGCGCATGGATCGCCTCAACCGTCTCACGTCGCAGGAGGCCCGTCGCGACATCGGGCTGGTTTGTCACCACGATGATGCGAAAATCGGCCCGGCGCAACGCCTCGATCGCTTCAGCCACGCCTGGGAGCAACTCCACATCACCAACTGAAGTCGGAGCAAAGGGGCGTCCCTCGCGCACGACCGCGCAGTTGATCACGCCATCCCGATCAAGAAACACCGCCCGATGCACCGTGAGACTCTCCTAAGAGGCTACCGCCAGGTGAGCTGCTCGGCGATGGCTGGCTTCGCGTTCTTTGTGATAAGGAGTTCTCCTTGATCCTCCGGTAGTAATCCCGCTGTACAGGATCTTCAGAAAGGATCTTTTCTATCTTTTTGACATCATCTGGTCGATCCACACCCACCGTGGCCTTGTCATACATCACCCCCATGATGGGATATCGATGCTCGAGAATTCTCAGGAAATCAATAGATTCTGCAACCTCTAACGGTGTCGGAGGAAGAGAGGAATACCGACTCAGAAACTCCTTGGTGAAGGCAGAAAGGCCGGTTTGCCGATACATCGGGGGCTTATGATGAACTCCCATATGCGGAATCGGCGACCTCGAAAAGTACATCACGAAGCCCTGCCGGTCTACCACAGCCTTGACAATGTCCACATTGTGCAAATTACTCTCGTCTCGGATGGCTGAAAGCAAGTTCGTGCAGGGAATCGTGTCATCCATCAACAGGGGCTTGACTAATGCGCTGATGAGGTCTGGGGAAAAGAGCGGTTCATCCCCCTGAACGATGACCGCAATGTCCAGTTCGACATTCCGAGCTGCTTCCTCGATCCGATCCGTACAACGTTCATGGGTCTTGGCTGTCATCATGGCCTTCCCATGATGTCGGGCGACCACGTCCATGATCTCTGTATCACACGTTGCCACGTAGACTTCATCAATGGCATCGGATAAACAGACCCGCCTTCGAACATGCTCGATCATTGGAATACCCAGGATCTCGACCAGTGGCTTCCCTGGAAATCTCACGGCTTCCATTCTTGCTGGGATAAATGCCACGACTTTTTTTCGGAGCCTATGGCTTGTCCACCCATTCCCAGCGTCTGTGAGGGTTGCCGTCATGAGGAGTGGGCTTCTTGCAGCGACGCAGCCGGGACGGCGGCAGGAAGCGGAGCAACCGGTCTCCGGTTGGCCAACATCCGATCCAGCGCGGCGGCATGCACGCTCGGGTTCGGAAATCCAGACTCCGGAAGGACGATCAGACGATCAGCCGGCACCCCAAGCGCGGCGAGGCGGTTCAAGCCCCCGTCACCCCATTTCAGCGACGCGACCACCATCCGGTCGTAGTCGGCTGGGTTGATGTCGGTGATCCGGCGAACCGGCTGCCCGAGAAACGGCGCGGGGGTCGGCGTTTCGTCGACGACGCCAACCAGCTCTAGGCCCATTTCGTGAATCGTCAAGAAGGCCAGCTCGGCCAGCTCGCTGGTCCCGCACATGAGGATCCGCCGGTGTCCGGCCTTGGAAACCAGCGTGAGCTGCTCGCGGAGGAAGGAACGGATGCGGCCGTACAGCTGCAGGGAGTAGTGGATGAACTCGTAGGTCAGTCGGGATTTCTCGAGGATGCCTTGGGGGGTGATCAGATAGCGGATGCGGCTGCGCTTGGTCCCGGTGATCTTGATGTAGCCTTTCTTCGCCAGCCGGCGGAGCATCAGGTTGGTGAGTCCCAGTGCCGCTCCAATGCGCTGCGAGAGCTCCCGCTGCGTCACCTCGGGCTTCTGGATCACCTCGTTGAGGAGGTGCATGTCCCGGTAGGTGCTTTGGTTCATGCGAAGACGTGACGAGATCCTGGGTTCTGCAAGGTGTTCACGGTGTGAACTACAGTTGTTCAAAGCATGAACATATCGTTTAAGGACACTATAAAGACTCTGAAGCGCTTGTCAATAAGAAAGATGCCTGCTGGAGGAGGTTCGAGCGCGCTCCGAGTCGCAGGAGACTCGGAAGATCACTTCACGACGACGACTTCTTCAAGAAGTACGGTCGAAAGAGAGAACCTGCCCGGGGAGAATGAAGCGTTTCTTCTTCTCATTGAATGTGTTCACGATCACCTTCCCGATCTTACCACACAGGGGCTTCAACTCACCTCGTAAGAGATATTTGATTCCATTCAGGGCATAATCCATCCAACGGTGCCTCATCACCATCCCTCCAACACCTACGATTTTCCCCATCGGAATGGAGATGAAACTCAAGTAGTAAAAACAGACTTTCGACCTCCAGGACTTGCCAAAGACCGCGAAACTCACCAGGTCGTCCTTGACGTGGTTCCACACAATCATCCAGATAATATTTTGGAGCCTCTGTTTCCTGGTCCACGGCCGCAATCGAGGGACAAAGGCCCAATTATTTGTGGTCCGATCAAACAGCGTCTCGACGTTGACTTCCTTCGGCAGCACATACTGGTCTTTCAAGGCCCGCTCCGTGAACGGATATTTTGGAAAATACTGCATGGAATACAAATTAAACATCAACGGCTTCGGGAGTTGGACCAGCATCTCAATGGTCTTTTCCAGCGTGTCCGCGTTCTCGTAGGGGTTGTCGATGATGAGATCGTACCTGATCTTGACACGATGTTTGCTGATGGCTTTGACGATGTTGATGATGTCGCTGTTCTTCCCCGGCCGATCAAAGATCTTATTCCGAATGAAGTCGTCGCCGGTCTGGATCCCGAAATTGATGGTATCGAGCCCGGCAACCGCGAGTTTCTCGAGCATCTTCGGATTGATCACTTCCGGATTGTATTCAGCGAAAAACGGCAGCCCGATCTCCTGCTTGTACAGTTGTGAAAATTCATCCAGCCATGCTTCCGCGCACCCAAACACCTCATCAATAAACAGCACAGACCGTGTCGGACTCCCCGGAAGATTCAAATTCTCTTTCAGCTCCTGGACGATATTCTTTGGCGACCTTCTTCGGGTATAGGCCCCCAGACCCTTGAAGAGCGGTTGCAGGATCGCGTTCACACAAAACGAGCAGACATAGGGGCAGCCGCGAGACGCCTGAAGCCAAAACACCTTATCGAAGAACGACGGGTCCTCGTTGGTGATTTTGTCAGCGTCAACAAAATGAAAGGAGGGATCTCCGTAGGATGCGAACGGGAGGGAATCCAAATCTTGAATGAGGGGCCTCATGGGATTCTTGATAATCTGGTCCCCCTTCCTCACCCAGAGATTCTGGACTTCCTCATAGGAGGTCCCATCCCTGAGATGGGTGGCCAGCTCCGTAAAGGCTCCTTCCCCTTCCCCGACACAGACCAGATCAGCTTCTTCCATACAACTGTCTGGAGCGATGGTGGGGTGGATGCCGCCCCAAATGACGAGGGCCGAAGAATGTTCTTTGACAAGTTTGGTTAACCGTCTTGCGATCGGGACATACGGTGACAGGACGCTGAAGCCAACTAACTGTGGGTTCAACTTCGTGATGAGCTGAGCGAAGAGCTCCAGTTCTCGATTGGTCGGGTCGACAAAATCGTTGGTCTCGCAATCCTTAAAGAAGATGGTGTGGACCTCAATGCCGTCAATGCCTTTGAGGACTGGATGCATGATCCGAATGGGAAAATTCCGGTATCGATACAGAGCCACCAACACCATCACCGGCTTGCTCATGTCCTTACCTCCGTCCTCCCCGCCACGTCATCTAGGAACCCGTCGTTACTCTCTTTCGTAGCAGAATCCACCAGCACTTGTCAACGACAAAATGGAAACAGGCCGGCTTTGCGCCAGGTCGTCCAGCGACTGCGGCTGGGGTCCGCCCCCAAGCCGCGAGGGCGCTCATTCTCATTGCACGGCGCGTTCGCGCCCCACCTGCAGGAGGCGGAGCAGGCCATACGCGGCCAACATGATGAGGAAGGGCTCGAGCGGAGTCCGGTGTCGGTAGGCGCATTCGAAGAGGAGATGGACGGCGCTCCGTGAGGTCACCACGACGAGGAGCAGCCACCACCCTAACCGCTTGACCGGCTCGCGCAGGGCGCGCCAGAGCACCACGCCCAACCCCACCCACGCTGCGGCGTAGGCGTACCACCACATCCAGTACGAGTACAGGCTCCCCCGCATGAGGAACACCGGATCAAACGCCCCAAAACCCTGGTGAAAGAAGATCGCGCGCACATTCCCGGCAATCGCCGCAGCCATGTTCACCACCACCTTCACGGGCTGGGCCTTGAGGAGGGCCCGTGCCCCTGTGGGATCTTGCCAGGGGTTGAACCACGTGTGCAAATCCACGGCTGAGTTGTGGGAGATGAACCACTGCGCGCCCAGCCTTCCTCTCGCGCTGAACTGGAGCGACCCATCGTGGAAACTCAGGGCAAACGGAGCCAGGATGACGAGGAACCCGAGCGACAATCCCAGGCAATGGAGGACGGCGGTGCGCCACCCCAGCTTGGCCCGGACCCCGAGCAGGAACCACCCGATGAGGAAGAGCCAGAACACGATATTGCCTTCACGCGTCACGGCCGCCCAGCCCAGCAAGAGCCCGATCCCGATGATCCAGCGGCCCCACCGATGAGGATCCTCCAGATATCTGAGCAGGCACCAGACGACCAACAAGGTCCAGAAGGGGTCGATGGCTTGATGCCCGATCGCGGTTGCCGCAAAGATCATGAGAAAATTCAACGCCCCGAACACCGCGGCGATCCGCGCCACCGTCAGGCCAAAGAGCCGCTTGGCCACACCGTACAGAAGGAGGCAGGTCAGTGCTCCGACCACCGATTGCACAGCGCAAACCAAGAAATAGTGCCTCCCACCCAGCCAGTAGATCAGCGCGAGGAACCGGACGTAGCCGGGGGCGAACATCGGGATGTGACTCCACGGCGTCGGCCCACCCCCATGCAGCAGCTCCCACGCCAAGGCGTCGTACGCAGGACCGTCAGAGCCGGTATTCAGGTAATCCGGATTAGACATGATCCGAGTCGTGTAGAACAGGCGAAACGCCAACGCCACCAGGAACACCGCGGCGAGGAAGACCCGTTCGTTTGCTAGGAGCGTTCGGACCCGAGCGCTCCACACCTGGACGATCCGGGCGGAGGCCATCGTCCCGCCGACACACCCAACGAGGGTCGCGCAGATGGTGAACCGCAGAGAAACCACAAGTGACAGGATCCACAACCCCGCGTATCCCCAGACGAGCGGAAGGAAGAAGAGGGAGGCCTCATCCGCACCCCCGCGGCGGCGCCAGCGCACGAGGAACCGTGAGACCGCCGCCACCCCCACCGCAAGCAGCCCGCCCCATAGCGCCATCCAGTACCGCACGTACCAGGGAGAGAGCGCTGCCACGCCCGGGTGATGCGCCATGTCCCAGACGAGGCTCGCCAACAGGCCGAGGAGATGGAGGGCTAGTCCGAGCCGTATCGCCCAACGCCAGCGCTCATGGACGGGGCGATCGAAGAAGACGCCGAACGACCAGCCGTAGAGGGCGAGGCTCCCCCAGTAGAGGAGCGGGACTGGAACGGCCACCCCCGCCATGAGCGGGACCGGCAGGCGGATCAGCCCGACGCGCCACCATCCAACTTCGGCGACGAGGGCGGCGCAGAGCCCCACCCCCAAGAGCATCACGAAGGTCGTGCGGGTCTTGGCGGACATCTCACTTGCGGCAACGTGAGGGCTCTGCATGCCGGCGGAACCAGGCGATGGTCGTTGCCAGGCCATCATCAAGGCTCGTGCAGGGCTGCCACTTGAGGACGGTCTTCGCCTTCGTCACGTCCGGGCGGCGCCGCTTCGGGTCATCCTGTGGCAGCGGATGAAA
>CAYZKG010000068.1:0-15320 GCA_964478915.1 uncultured Nitrospira sp. | reverse complement strand
CTCCATCTCCACACGCAGTACAGCTTGCTGGACGGCGCGAATCAGATCGATGCGCTGATCCAGCAGATCAAAGCGTTCGGCATGCCGGCGGTGGCCATCACCGATCACGGCAACATGTTCGGCGCGGTGGAGTTTTATCAAAAGGCGCGGGCCGCCGGCGTGAAACCGATCATCGGCTGCGAGGCCTACCTGGCTCCGGGCAGCCGTCTGACCCGGGAAGGCCATCTGGCCCACAACGACTATTATCATCTCATCCTGCTCGCGGCGAATCAGGCGGGCTACCAGAGCCTCATCAAACTGGTCAGCAAGGCCTACCTCGACGGGTTTTATTACAAGCCCCGGATGGACAAAGAGTTGCTCCAGCAGCACCACGAGGGATTGATCGCCCTGTCCGGATGTCTCAGCGGGGAAGTGCCCTACCTGATCGGGCAGAAGGACATGGACGGAGCGATCCGCGCGGCCGGCGAATACCAGGAGATCTTCGGGCGCGGCCGGTTCTACCTCGAGGTGCAGGCCAACGGCCTGGAGTCCCAGCGCGTGGCGAACCAGGGTCTGGTGGAGATTCATCGCAAGCTCCGCATCCCGCTGGCGGCCACCAATGACTGTCATTACCTCAAGAAAGAGGACGCGCGCCCGCACGATGTCATGCTGTGCCTGCAGACCGGCAAGACGCTGAACGATCCCAATCGGCTCCGGTTCGACACCGATCAGTTGTACGTCAAGTCCGCGGAAGAGATGGTAGCCGAATTCGCAGAGTTCCCCGAGGCGGTCCGGAACACCTGCCGCATCGCGGATGAGTGCAGCCTCGACCTGGCGTTCAATCGCTCCTATCTCCCCCAGTACAAGGTGCCGGAGGGATATACGCGCGAGACTTATCTGGAGAAACTGGCCACGGAGGGGCTGGCCGCACGGCTGCAGGAGCGCCCCCGCAGTCTTCCCGCTGACGCATACGCGCTGCGGCTCCGGGAGGAGCTGACGGTCATCATCAGCATGGGATACGCCGGGTATTTTCTGATCGTCTGGGACATTATCAACTTTGCGCGCTCTCGGGGCATTCCGGTCGGGCCGGGTCGGGGCTCGGCGGCCGGCAGCCTGGTCGCGTACGCGCTGCGCATCACCGACATCGATCCTCTGGAGTACCACCTGCTGTTCGAGCGGTTCCTCAACCCCGAGCGGGTCACCATGCCTGACATCGACATGGACTTTTGCATGGACCGGCGGGGCGACGTGATCAACTACGTCATCGAGAAGTACGGGGCGGACCACGTGTCCCAGATCATCACGTTCGGCACACTGGGGGCGAAGGCGGCGATCCGCGACGTGGGCCGGGTGATGGAGATCCCGTACGCGGAGGTCGATCGGGTGGCCAAGCTCGTGCCTTCGCAGCTCAACATCACGCTGGAGGACGCGTTGGCGCAGGAACCGCGGTTGCGGGAGCTGACGGAGACGGACCCGAAGATCACGGAGCTCATGGCCACCGCCCGGTCGCTGGAAGGCCTGGCCCGTCACGCCTCCACGCATGCGGCGGGCGTGGTGATCTCGGACGAGCCGCTGACCGACCACGTCCCGCTGTACAAGGGAGCCAACGACGAAGTGGTCACCCAGTACTCGATGGGCGACATCGAGAAGATCGGGTTGGTCAAGTTCGATTTTCTCGGGCTCAAGACCCTGACCATGATCAATCACGCGGTGCTGTTGATCGATGGGTCACGATCGGGCGGGGCCGCGCCGCTGGAGATGGCTCGACTGCCGGTGGACGACGCAGCCACCTATGCGTTGCTCGCTTCCGGACGGACGACGGGGATTTTCCAGCTGGAGAGTCCGGGGATGCGCAATCTCCTGGTCAAGATCAAACCGGAGTGCTTCGAGGATCTGATCGCGATCCTGGCGCTGTACCGTCCGGGGCCGTTGGAAAGCGGCATGGTGGACGACTTCATCGCCCGCAAACGCGATCCCTCGAAGATCCGTTACGATCCTCCCGCGCTCGAGCCGCTGCTGAAGGAGACCTACGGGGTGATCGTGTACCAGGAACAGGTGATGGCGATCGCCAACAAGCTGGCCGGGTTTTCCCTCGGGCAAGCGGATCTGCTCCGCCGGGCGATGGGCAAGAAGAAGCCGGAGGAGATGGAGAAGCAGAAGGCGCTGTTCATCCAGGGGGCGAAGAAGAACCACCTGTCCGAAAAAAAAGCGGAGAAACTCTTTGATTTGATGGCGTATTTTGCGGGTTATGGGTTCAATAAGAGCCATAGCGCGGCCTATGCGATGGTGACGTACCAGACCGCGTACCTCAAAGCGCATCATCCGACCGAGTTCATGGCCGCGCTCCTCACCAGCGAAATGGGCAACGCCGACAAGATGGTGGGCTACCTGACCGAATGCCGGGAGCTGGGCATCCGGGTGCTCCCGCCGGACGTCAACGAGAGTCACGTGGATTTCACCGTGGTGGATGGCGGGATCCGATTCGGGCTGGCCGCCATCAAGAACGTTGGCGAGGCCGCGGTGGAGTCTATCATCGCCTCCCGCGAACGGGATGGTCGGTTCGTGTCGTTTTTTGATTTCTGCCGCCGGAGCGACCTGCACAAGGTGAACAAGCGCGTGCTGGAAGGCTTGATCAAAGCGGGGGCGTTCGACTCGACCGGCGCTCGCCGCGCGCAACTGACGGCCGTACTGGATGAGGCGGTTGACGAAGCCGGCGCGGCCCAGCGGGCCCGGGAACGCGGGCAGACCAGCATCTTCGGGGGCTGGGAGCAGGATGGGGGCCAGGCCGAGGCCGAAGACGGCTCAGCCCGGCTCCCCGATGTCCCGGAATGGGATCACCAGACGCTGCTCAAGTACGAACGGGAGCTCACCGGGTTCTACATCACTGCTCACCCTCTGGCGCCTCACGCCGCTGCGATTCGCGAGTTTTCGACCGCGTCCACGCAAACCTTGTCCGAGCACGGGGATGGCAAAGAGGTCAAGCTCTGCGGGATCGTCGCTGCGGTGCGGGCGATGACCACGAAAAAGGGCGACCGGATGGCGTATTTTCAACTGGAAGACCTGCAGGGCCTGGTGGAGGTCATCGCCTTTCCGGACCTGTATAAGACGGCGGTCGCCCTGTTGACGCCCGAGCACCTCATCCAGGTGACCGGCACGATTGATCGGACCGAAAAAGGGACGCGCTTGAAAGGCCTCCGGATCGAATCGTTGATGAACCTGCAAGCCAAAGCCGTCTCCCGGGTCACTATCCGGTTGACGGATGGTCCCGAGGCGCTCGCACGTCTCGGAGAGTTGCAGGAGATTCTCCGTCGGCATCCCGGACCTGCGGCCGTTTCTCTGACGTTCCGTCTCCCGAGCGTCGAGGCCGACACCGGAGTGCTTCCGCGTCTCGGCGTGCTGCCCAGCGAGACCTTCGTGGCCGACGTGGAACAGATCCTGGGGAAGGGCGCGGTCGGCCTGGAGGGCGTGGCCAGATGAGGGACTATCTCGATTTTGAAAAGCCGCTTCGCGAGATCGAGGAGCGGATCGAAAAGCTGGCGGCCGGCGACAGCGCCCGTCCCTCCACGCAAGAAGAGATCCGCAAGCTCAAGGCTCGCCTCGCCAACGTGGAAATCGAAATCTATACCAAGCTGACGCCCTGGCAGCAGACCCAATTGGCCCGGCATCCCCAGCGGCCTTCCGTGGCGGACTACATCAGGACGTTTTGCCACGATTTCGTCGAGCTCCACGGCGACCGTCTCTTCGGGGACGATCAGGCCATCCTGGGCGGGCTGGCCAGGTTCGCCGGACGGTCCGTCGTGGTCCTCGGCCACCAGAAAGGCAAGACGCTCAAGGAGCGGATGCAGCGGAACTTCGGGATGCCGAATCCCGAAGGCTATCGCAAAGCCTTGCGCCTCATGAAGCTCGCCGAGAAGTTCAGGCGGCCGGTCCTGACCTTTATCGATACGCCCGGCGCCTATCCGGGCGTGGGGGCCGAGGAACGCGGACAGGCGGAGGCGATCGCCAGAAATCTCTACGCCATGGCCGGACTGGAGGTGCCGACGATCTCGGTCGTGACCGGGGAAGGCGGGAGCGGCGGCGCCTTGGCCCTCGGCGTCACGGATCGGGTGCTCATGTTGGAGCACGCGATCTATTCCGTCATTTCGCCCGAGGGGTGCGCGGCGATCCTGTGGGAAGATGCCAATAAAGCGCCCGAGGCCGCTGCTGCGTTGAAGATGACCGCCAAGGATCTGCTGAAGCTTGGCGTCATCGACGAGATCGTGCCGGAGCCGGTGGGCGGGGCGCATCGGGACCCGCAACAGGCCGCCGAACGGGTGGCCAAAGCGCTGGCGACCCACCTCGCGCAGCTCGAAGAACTCGCCCTCGAAGAGCTCCTGACCCGCCGCGAACGGAAATACCGCCAGATCGGCGCCCTCTCCTGAACCTCAGGGATTCTGCCAGGTAGGACCTTCGTAGGTCGGGTTGAATTGATGGGTCAGCTTGACGGTATCGCCGTCGCGGACGGGCGAATCGAGCGTGGCCACCTTTCGATTCACCGTGACCATGAGCTCACCTTTGGCCGCAAACGGCAAGATCCCGCTTAGTCGCTCGCGGTTGGCTTCGAGCAGCCCTTTCACCGACATCGGCGCCGGGAGTTCGAGCTGAAACTCCGGCTCCTCGACGCTCTGGCGCAAGGTCTGACCCAACAGCACGACGGTCACCATCATCCTCCCTCCCCTCGCAGGCCGTAGTGTACCACGATGGTCAGCGTGCCGGCTCCACTGCCGCCGCGTGACAGCGTGAGCAGTCCTGGCGGTTGGGATGGCGCGCGGCAAGCGGACGGCTCTGTCCCGGGGCGTGGCATCGCACGCACTCCTGTTCGGAGCGAACGGCCTGGTGCTCCGGTGTGCGCGGGATCCTGGGGTTGTTGTCCTTGGGCGAAGGCAACAGCGAGACCGCCAACACGACCAGCCCGGCTCCCAGGACGTAGATCCAATCGGCCCGGCGGAAGCTCATGGCTCGGCAGGCCGACGGGGCACAGACGGGGCCGCCCGTTCGTAGGCTTCGTCGAGCAGTTGCGCCACGTGCTTCACCTCCACGCGTCCCCTCAGGCCATTGTTCAGCTGGATCATGCAGGCCGGACAGCTCGTGGCCACGACGGTCGCACCGGACTGGTCGATGGCCCGCCGTTTCCGATCGAAGATCTTCTGGGCCGTGTCGTAGTCCTTGATGCCGTAGGTTCCGGCCCCGCCCGCACACCGTTCGGCGTCCTGCATCTCGATCAGCTCGACCCCCGGCAGTCCGGCCAGGATCTGGCGGGGGGCTTTGGTGACGCCGGCGGCCCGCAGATGACAGGAGGAATGATACGTGACCTTGCGCCTCTGGGATCGGCCCTCCTCCCCGAGTCGGATGGGTCCGGATTCGACCACGAATTCCGAAATGTGCTTCACCCGCCTGGCCAGCTCCTCGGCAGCTTTCAGCTCAGGCTCCCCCTGAAACAGCTTGGGATAGTCCTTCAACATCAGCGTGCACGAGGCGCATCCGGTGACGACGGTCCGGTACGGTGCCAACGAGGCCAGGTTGTAGCGGGCCGCTTCTTTGGCGCGGCTCCGATGGCCGTAGGTTTCGATCGGCGTGCCGGAGCACCGCTGGGGCGGCAGAGCCGGCTCGATCCCGTGCCGGCGCAGCACACCGATCACGGCATCTCCCACCCCGTCGTCGAAATAGTTCGCCGCGCAGCCGTGGAAGTACGCCACCTCTCGGCTGGCCCCAGCGGGACGGGTCAATTCCGCATAGCGGGCGCGGAGCGGCCGGACGGCTAAGCGCGGCAGGAGCATCTCGCGAGGCAGGCGGGCGGTTTCGGCGATCAGCCGCATGAGCGGCCGCGTCATCCGCTCCAGCCACGCCCGCGGTCGCGGCCGGTCCCACAGTCCTTGTGTGAAGGCCGCTGCCTTGATGAGCCGCTCGAAGAGCCACGGCCTGGCCTGGATGGCGAAGATCAGCCCCGCCATGCGGTTCGGATGCTCCGCGCGACGCTTCAGGATGAGCTCGGACACATCCACGTCGGCCGGACAGATCGTGCGGCAGGATTTGCAATTGAGGCAGGCCTCCACCACCCGCTTGGAGTCCAGGTAGCGGTAGTCTCTGGCGGTCACGATCTCGAACCAGCCACGCGAGCTCATGTCCTCCGACTGGAAGACGTCGTACACCGGACAGACCGAATTGCATTTGCCGCAGGTGGCGCAGGCCTTGGACAACCGCGTGTAATCGATGTGTTCGGTAAATGGCGTCTGGCTGATCTTCACGCCGGGGTTGAGCACATCAGCGGGATCGAGGCTCCGCTTCACCTGCACGAACAGCTCGTACAGGTCTGGGCCGAACATCCGCCGGACGAACTCGGCCCGGACCCGGCCGTCCCCGTGCTCTCCGCAGATCGACCCGCCGAACCGGCTCAGCACCGTTTCATGCACCGTGTGGTATCCCGTGACCATCCGCGCGAAATCATCGGGGTCGTTGACGTCGAGAAGCGGGACGATATGAGCGTTCCCGTTGCCGATATGGCCGAAGATCGCCACCGGCACGCGCTGCTCCCCGAAGAAGTCCTCCAGGTATCGGATCAGCTCGCTGATCCGCTCGGCCCGGACCACGACGTCGTCCACGTAGTTGATCGGCTTCTTCTTGGCGTCATAGCGGTACAGCGTCGGGTAGAGCGCCTTGCGGGCCTTCCAGAGTTCTTCCTGTTGGTCGCGCGAGAAGGCCACCAACGGATCGGTCGACAGCGCGTATCGCCGGCAGATGGCGGTGACCCGTTCCGCCTGCTCGATGATGCCGGCCCGCTGGCCGTCGCTGATAAACTCTGCGAGCAGGGTGGCGGCGGCATCGGCCGGGATGCGATGCCGTTCCCGGCCGATGAGGTTCAAGGTGTTGGCGTCCATCACTTCCAGCGCGCTGGGCGTCAGGGCCAACAGATGATAGACGGCCTCCCCGACCTCCTCGAGACGCCGAAAATGAATCAGGATCGTGGCGCTGGTTTCGGGGCGGTCCACCAGGCGAAGCGTGGCTTCGCTGATCACGCCGAGCGTGCCTTCGCTGCCGACGAACAGTTTGGGGAGATCCAAGACGTTCCGCTCGAATCCCTCCACGAGCCCGAACAGGTTGTAGCCGCAACTGTTCTTGCTCACCGCGGGGCGCTTGGAGCGGATGAGATCGGCCCGCTCCTGGACCAGTCGAGACAGCGACCGGAGAGACGGATGCCTGGACAGCACCCGCTCGAGATCGGCGTCCCCGAGCGGATAGTCCCGGGCATCCAGCCAGCCGGTTCCTTCCAGGCAAATCCGCAGCGCATGGACATTGTCTTTGACGGAGCCATAGCGGAGGGTGTGGGGGCCCGAAGAATTGTTGGCCAGCATGCCCCCGAGTTTGCACATGTCCCCGCTGGAGGGATCCGGGCCGAACATCAGGTTGGCCGAGGCCAACTGCTTGTTCAGTTCGGCATAGACGATGCCGGGCTGGACGCGTGCCCATTTCTCGGCGGCGTGCAGTTCCAGAATCCGATTCAGCCGGGAGATGTCCAGGATGATGCCGGGCCCGATCGCCGAGCCGGTCAGGTTCGTGCCGGCCGCCCGAGGGGTCACCGGCACGCCGGTCTGCACCGCGTACTCCACGACTCGCTGAATGTCAGACTCGGAGTCGGCCAGCACGATGGCCTGCGGCACGATCTTGTAGATGCTGGCATCCACGGCATAGGCGGTCAGGCTCGGAGCGTCGTCGAGGACCTTCTCCGAGCCCAGAAGGCGGCGGAGATCGCCGGCAACCAGACGTTTTTTCTCTGGCAAGACCAGGTTCATGGAAGGATATCCGGAGCTATTGTCGGCTTAGCAGGGGTCTGTTGACAAGGAGGGTTCAGGAAGCCGAGGGGGCATCAGCCGCGCCGGCGACAACCATCGCCTCATCATCCGATCCGGCGAAGGGAAGCTCCGGCTCACCGAGATCCTTGAGCTCCCGGAGCGGCGGCAGATCAGCGAGGTCCCGAAGGCCGAATTGCTGCAGGAACAGTTTGGTCGTGCCGTACATGATGGGCCGGCCGGGCACATCCTTTCGACCTACCATCCGGACCAGGCGCCGGTCCAGCAACGTCCGCAGGACACCGGAAGTCTCGACTCCCCGAATCGCCTCAATCTCGCTCCGGACCACGGGTTGCTTATAGGCTATGATCGACAGCGTCTCCAAGGCGGAGCGAGACAGCTTGGGAGCGGTTTTCACTTTTTCCAGGCGCTTGATCCACGGGGCGCAGTCCGGTCTGGTGATGATCTGGAACCCGCCGGCCAGCTCGACGATCCGTAGCCCTCGACCGTCGGCATCGTAATCCTGCTGAAGCCCTCGCAGCGCGTGAGCCACATCGGCCTTGGCCAGCCCTCCGATGACCGTGGTCAGGCGATCCAGAGTGATCGGTTCGTGAGAGACAAAGAGCAGAGCCTCCAGAATCGCCTGGACCTCGCGTTCGTCCAGCCCTTCGGCGGTGGGGCCCGCGCCGGGCGTCAAGGCATTGTGGTCAGGGTTGTGGCCGTTGCCGCTCCCATTTCCCTGCTCGCTCATGCTGCCTCCTTAGTTTCTCGCTCGTCTCTGGCGCGCTGGCGATTCCGCGTTCCATACTCGCGAACCGGGACCCATTGCTCTGGGCTGCAATGGGTGCCCACAGGCCGATTTCACCCCAGGCCGCACAAAGGTCGCAGCCCATCCATCTCTGCTACAGGTCGGCGCCTTCGGTGGCGTCCACCGGTAAGAACGTCCGGGCCAGGCGGATGGGCCCGAACGGCTCTCCCTGAAAGACGCGTATCAGTCTGATGCGGACCAATTCCAGTAACGCCAGGAAGGTGACGATGATCACCAGCCGATGCCTCCCATGCTCGGATTCGAACAACGACAGGAACGTGACGGACTCCTCCCCTTCCAGGGCTTCCAGGATCGCGTTCATCCGGTCCTGGACGGTGAGGTTGTCAGGCATGATCTCGAGGCACTGGCCGGCCGGGAGCCGGGACAGCACCCCCTGGAGGGCGTCCACGAGATCGAACACCGTCACATGCTCCAGGAGCAGATCCTCCGCCGGGGCCGGTTCCGTCGCTACCGGGTCTCTACCGAACATCTCGCGCCAGATCCGCTCTCGTGCGCCAAGGTCTGCAGCCGCCTCCTTGAACCGCTTGTACTCGAGCAACCGCCGAACCAACTCCTCCCTGGGGTCTGGTCCGTCTTCGTCGTCGGTCGCGTCGTCGTCCGCGGGAAGCAGCATCCGGGATTTGATCTGGATCAACGTGGCCGCCATCACCAGGAATTCGCCCGCCACCGTGAGGTTCAGGGTCTTCATCAAGCCGAGGTAGTCGAGATACTGCTGGGTGATCAAGGCGATCGGAATGTCGTAGATGTTGATCTCGTTTTTCTTGATCAGGTGGAGCAGCAGATCGAGCGGTCCGGTAAACGTTTCAAGGCGGACGTGATAGGAATCGCCACCCCCCAGCGGGGTCTCCGCCTGCGAGACAGCCGTTGTCAGAGGAGTTGAGTCCCCTGCCCGCTTCATCAATGAAAAGACCTCAGCGCTCCTGAGCCAGCATCCCTATACCATAAAATGTGTAGGGAGGCAATACAAATTCGATATATAGTGGCTTGCGGTCTGAATTGAAGTTCCAGGTGCTGTTCACCATTTCCGAAGCATGAAGACGAAGATCACTGCAAACACGAACATCGCCCCGGCGATTGAATAGAGCAAGCGCGGATTCTGAAGACCGGTTGGCGAGCGTCCCCCGTTGGCCTTGGTGCGCGTGAAGCGCGGCTCCGTGTTAAAGAAGGCTTTGGAGAAATCATCGAGGCCTTTGAATTCCGCATCAGAGAAGTTGGCATCCGCGCGGAAGGTCGTGCGCCGGAAATACGCATCTTTTTCGAACACGGCAAACGTGAAGAATGCGGCGCGCTCGAAGACCGCTTCCGAAAAATCCAGAGGCCCTCCGAAGCGGCTGCCGGAGAATCCCGTTCCCATCTTGAAGTAGGCCCGCGAGAAGCTGGCCTCCTTCGCGAACGTCACCTGAATGAATTCCGCCAGCCCGTTGAACCCGGCCCGTACAAAGAAGGCACTGTCCGCGAACCGCGCTTTATGGAACCGGGCATGCGCGCCGAATGCGGTCTTCTCGAAGCGTGCGGCTTGCTCGAAGCGGGCCATGATGAAGAAGGCTTCCTGCGAAAAAATCGTATTCGAAAAATCTACCGGGCCGAGAAAGATCGTGCGGGAGAGATCCACCGGTCGCTCGAAGGTTGAGCCGGTCACGGTCACCGGACCCTGCACCAGCAGATAGCCTTCCTTCAAATTCGTCGCGACCAGTCCACGCACGACCGCATCGCGGATCGTAATCGGTCCAGAGACGACCCGGAGCTGCGAGGCGGTGCCCAGGAGATCTCGCACCTCGGGCGAGGGAAGGTCACCGGGGTTGATCGGCGTCTGCGACAGCGCATCCAAGTTGATGTTGCCGTGGAGCGTGACGCCCGCCAGATCCAGGCCTTTGCCGGCCTGGAGCGCCGCCAACAGCTCCTCGGCCGCAATGGCTTGGGCGTCACGCTGCTGCGGGGTGCAATCCCGCCCGAGGTGTCGCTTGTAGATCCCATCGGGGGACTGCGTCAGGCTGCAGGCCACGGCTACCGGTGGAGCGGCTGCAAGGCTGAGGAGGCTGAAGGCGAGACCCATCAGCAGCGTGAACGGGCTCATCGCGGCAAGACTCCATTGACGTTCCACTGCATGGCTCGCACTATACGGAAACGGTTCGGTCGAAAACAAGGCGCATTGAGCGTCGCCTGCTTTACAACGCGTATGCCCGTCCCTACAATTTGCGCCTTGCTGGGAGGACCGCATGTCCCGACGCCGCTTCGCATGGACTGCCTCGCTCCTGCTCGGGGCGATCTACTCGGCGTCATCTCTTGCTCCGGCGGTCGCGGAAAATTTCGTGGAGGTGCCGCTTCTGGTCGCGGTGGGCGCCAATGACCGCGGCGCCTTTGAATTGCTGCTCATGCGGTGGGACCAACAACCTTCGCCGGATCCCTTGGTGGTGCGCTGGGGGAAGACCAAAGTGCAGTTCTCTGATGCGTATCTGGCGGCGCTGGACGCGGCGTGGCGGTATGCCGTGGGCCGCGCGCAGTCTGCGCGGCGCACCGGGACCATTTGGCTGCAGGGATTGGCCTATGCGCCGACCACGACGGATGGCCCCAGCGCGGGAGCCGTGATGGCGGTGGGCTTTCTTGCGGTGCTCCACGGCGATCCGATCCGGCGGGGAATCGCGTTGACCGGAACGATTGAAGCCGATGGGCGGATCGGCTCTGTCGGGGCCATCCCCGATAAGATCCGCGCAGCAGCCAGGGAAGGATATCGAACCGTGCTCATCCCTCCCGGTCAGCTCCACGACCCGCGATGGAACCTGAACGGTCTGGCTCTTGAGCTGAACATGACGGTCAAGGAAGTCGGCACGGTTGAGGAAGCGTATGAATTGATGACGGGACGACGATTGTGACCCGTTCAGGGTCTCGGGTACTCGTGGTCGTCATCCGTCATGGTGTCGGACTCGTCGGGATGATCCAGTTCGTCCTCGGGAAGCTCGTCAGAATCCTCCGCGACCTCGTCGGTCAAGTCCTCAGCCAACTCATCGTCAATGCTCGGTGTCTCGGGAGTTGCCGGGCGTTCCTCATGCATCCTGGCAGCCCTTGTCTCGGGCCGCGCAGCCTTGTGCTTCGTGGCTTTCCGTTTCGAGGTGCGCTTGGCCTTCACCTTGGCCGTTTTTGCGGCGGTTTTTGTCCGTCGAGGCTTCGGTCGTCTCGCTTTGGTGGCAGCGCCCTTGCGCTTTTTTCTTGCCGGGTTCCTGGAAGATGCCTTGGTTGCTTTCCTGGTCTTCTTCCGTTTCGTCGCCATTGTCTCCTCCTCGATAGCCTGTGATCGGCCAGCTTTAGGAGCCTGTCCGACATTGTCTCTTCTACTGCGGCGAACGATACACCGGCATCTGCGTTGTTCTCGGCCCACGAAAAATCCTCAACGTATTCCAGCGAATACGCCTCCGGTTTTTCGGGGCCTGCGGCCTCGCATCTGCCCGTGCCTCCTTCGCCTCGTGACGAACAGCAATGTCGGACAGGCTCCTGGTCGTATCCCTCTAGCACGGTTGAGTCCCTTGTTGCAACCGCTCGATCTTGGGAAAACCCCGTCACCATTAGCCTCAATTAACACCCTGTTCCAAAGCTGATACAATACGCACGGTTATGGAACTTATTACGACCCATCTGAACGCCGATTTCGACGGCGTCGCGTCAATGGTAGCCGCCCGAAAGCTCTATCCTGAGGCGCGGCTGGTCCTTCCGGGCGGGGCCCAGGAGGCGGTGCGAAGCTTCCTGGCGGTGCATGATCTGGACATCACTCGGCTCAAGGACATCGATCTGGGTCGGATTACTCGCTTGATTCTGGTGGATACCCATGATCCGGAACGCCTCGGTCCGCTCAAAAGCCTCTGTCGCACTCCCGGGCTGAAGGTCCATGTGTACGACCATCATCCAGACCGGGAACCGGCCGACGACGATCTCGGTGCCTGCCTCCAACCGGAGCTTCGTCGCATCGAGCCGGTGGGGGCGACAACGACGGTCCTGATCGAAGCCCTGACGGAACACAGCATTCCGCTCACGCCGTTCGAAGCCACGGTGTTGGCGCTCGGCCTCTATGAAGAAACCGGCTCCTTTGCCTATCCCTCCACCACCGCGCGGGATCTGGAGGCCGCCGCGCATCTCATCCGCGCCGGCGCAGACCTTACACTCGTGTCCGATGCTCTCCGACGGCCGCTGGATCCCGACCAGATCGTGCTGCTCAACGAACTGGTCCAGTCCGGCGAAACGTACTATCTGGAAGGACGCAAGGTGCTGCTGGCGACCAGTGCCAGCAACCGGTTCAAGGGCGATCTGGCCGAAGTGGTGCACAAGCTGGCTGAGATGCAAGGATTGGACGCGATCGTCGTCGCCATCGCTATGGACGAGAAGGTGGAGGTGATCGGTCGCAGCCGGAGACCGGAAATTGATGTGCGGCGGCTGGTCCAAGAGTTTGGCGGCGGGGGACACGCACAGGCTGCTGCGGCCAGCGTCAAGGGGCAGACCCTGGTGCAGGTCAGCGAGCGGCTGGCGCAGTTGTTGACGGAGCGATACCGTCCTACCCTGCTGGCCCGAGACGTGATGACGGTACCGGCCAAGACCATCGGATGCGAGACGACCGTGACGGAAACCGAAAACCGTATGACCCGGTACGAAGTCAACGTCTTGCCGGTGCTGGACCGCAAGGAACGCTATCTGGGGCTGATCACCCGGGAGAATATCCAGAAAGCGCTGTTCCACCACCTCGGCAAGCTGCCGGTTGAGAACTTTCTGCACACCGAGGCCTATACCGCCACGCCTGAGACGCCCTTTCGGGAAGTGGAAGCCCGCATGCTGGAGCGGAACCAACGGTTCGTACCGGTGCTGCAGCGTGGCAGGGTGCTCGGTGTGATCACCCGGACCGATCTGCTCCGCACGCTCCATGATGACGTGCTGTCAGCGGCCCGGGCCCGGGCCAAAGGTGAAGAAGTTCCGGCCTTCACGCATCGCCGGGATGTCCGCAGTCTGCTCACGCGGCGGCTCCCTAAGCATGTCCTCAACCTTCTCCGGCAGGCAGGGAAGGTCGCAGATAGGCGTCACGTGCCCGCGTTTGTGGTCGGCGGGTTTGTCCGCGATCTGCTCCTGGAAAGGCCGAACCTGGACCTGGATGTGGTCGTCGAAGGCGACGGGATTGCCTATGCGCGCGCCCTGGGACAGGAACTGGGCGCCAGGGTCACGAGCCATCCACGCTTCGGCACCGCCGTGCTCTCGTTTTCAGACGGGTTTAAGCTGGACGTGGCGACCGCGCGGACCGAATACTATGAGTATCCGACCGCGCTTCCCACCGTCGAGCGAAGCTCCCTCAAGAAGGACCTGTATCGGCGTGACTTCACGCTCAACACGCTGGCCATCCGCTTGAACGGGGAGCATTTCGGGCAGCTCATCGACTTCTACGGAGCTCAGCGGGATCTGCACGACAAGACGATCCGCGTCTTGCACAGCTTGAGCTTCATCGAGGATCCGACGCGGGTGTTCCGCGCCATCCGCTTCGAACACCGGTTCAGGTTCCGGCTGGGGAAGGAAACGCTGGCCCTGATCAAGGGCGCCGTGAAGATGGATCTCTTTCACCGCCTGTCGGGAGCGAGGCTGTGTGAAGAGCTGACGCTGCTCCTGTCGGAAGAAGAGCCCCAGAAGGCGATCGCGCGGCTCGGCGAGCTCGATCTCCTCCGCTTCATCCATCCGCAGTTGAAATGGTCACCCAGGCTGAGCGCCTTGCTGGCGGGGGTCGAGGATGTCGTGAGGTGGCACAAGCTGGCGTCGCTGAACTGGCCGCGGCCTCGCCCGGCGGAGGAACATGCCTGGCTCATCCATTTTATGGCGCTGATGGATGTGATTCCCGAGAAGGCGGTGCGCGAGGTCCTCGGGCGGCTTGCGGTCCCGGGACGGGACGCGCAGAAGGTTCGAGAGACGCGGGCGCGCGCTTCCGGACTGATTCGGTGGCTTGCGAGAACCCCCGGCCTCCCCCCCGCGGAACTGTATCGGATGCTGGCCGGCTTGTCCCTGGCGACGGTGCTGTTCCTGCTCGCCAAGACGAAATCCGATTCGGTCAAGCGCCAACTCTCGGCCTATCTGAGCGCCTATCAGCATGTGAAGCCGGTGGTGACCGGCACCGACCTGAAGGCCTTGGGGCTCAAGCCCGGCCCCATCTACAAGCGGATCCTGGAGCGCCTGCGGGACGCCCGGTTGAATGGCGAGGTCAAGACCGACGCGGATGAGCGGCAACTGGCCGCAAGGCTTGTCTCCGAATGCCTCTAGCCTCTTACCCACCCCATATTCCTGTTGAAATTTGTGGCAATCCGGCGTAGCTTTTTCCCCGTAGAAGAAAGGGAGGCGTCCCATGCGACAGCGCGTTCTAGCTTGGGGTGTGCTCTGCTCAGTGAGCCTGCCGCTGACAGCGCAAGGAGCTGTGAAGGAATTTAGCCAGCCAAATGCCTATGCCGTGGTGATGGGCATCAGCCAGTACCGCGCGGATATCGTTCCAAAGGTGTCCTATGCCGTTAAGGATGCTCAAGCGGTGGCCAACCTGTTGGAGACTCAGGCCGGCATCCCAAAGAAAAATATCAAATTGCTCACAGATTCTAACGTCACGTTAAGTGATCTTCGAAACCATCTAGGGAAATGGTTGCAGATGCGCGTCAAGGCGGATTCGACGGTGTATGTGTACTACGCCG
>CAYZKG010000067.1:0-15449 GCA_964478915.1 uncultured Nitrospira sp. | reverse complement strand
ATAGGCAGCAATGATGCGTTGAGAGCGGCCGCGATTGCGGTCGGGTTGAATACCGGCTGGCGCCGTAGCGGCCGCTCCTCAGGGAGCCGACCAGATCACTTTCCCGTTGTCTTCCAGCTTGAGGATCATCGGGTCGTCAGGCGACAGATGCAGGGTCTTGCTGCCGTTCTTGGCCACGAGGATTAAGCCGATCCCGCCATCGGGCCCCAACCCCAGACCTGCACGGGTCTTGCCGGTCTTGTCAACCAGCAGGAACTCCTCGGCATTGACCACCTTGTGGCGCTGCTGGGCGAACGCCGGATCACTCGTGAAGTACCATGCCGACAGCGCTCCCCCGATCATCCCGGCCACGGTCATCGCCGCCAGCATCAGCCAATAGTCTCGTCTTCTCACTTTGCGCTCCTTTCGTCGTGAGAGGAATTAATGGGGGTATTCTCCACCCTTAGGGGAGCCGGTGCAATGAAGAAGTCGCGTCCTCGCGAGAGAGCTTCAAAGAGAAGCAGGAACGAGCACTTAGAAGGAAGGACCGAGCCGTTACTTGACGAGACCGAAGCCTGACGCCTGCCGCTCAAATGACCCGCAGCTTCGGGCGCACAGGCCTGGCGAGACAGAGTTGATTCCCTCCCCTTGACTTGGCGGCGTACATCGCCCGGTCGGCTGCGGGAAGCAGCTCGTCGGCGTGCTGGCTGTGATCGGGGAACGTCGCCAGCCCGATGCTCAGGGTGAGCGACCCCCACGAGATACCGACGCGTCTGGCGCCATCGAGGATGCGCGTCGCGACAATCTCTCCGACCTCTTGCCCGCCATCCGTCAGCAGGCAGACGAACTCATCGCCCCCGTAGCGCGCCGCAATGTCCACGGTTCGAATACTCCGCTGGATGATCGCAGCCACTTCCCGTAGTGCCGCGTCGCCGGCGTGGTGGCCAGCCGTGTCGTTGATCTGCTTGAACTGGTCCAAATCCATGAGCAGGACGGTGAACGGCTTGCGTGACCGCTTGTACCCCTCGATCTCGATCCTGAGTTGTTCCGCAAAGAACCGCCGGTTATACAGTCCGGTCAATTGATCCCGCATGGCTTGCTCTCTGGCGCTTTCCAGGAGCTGTGCGTTCCGGATGGCGTTCGACGATGCGTTCGCCACCGCCTGGCAAAACGCGATCTCGCCGGAGGAGAACCCCTTCCTGCTTCGGATCGTCCACAGCAACAGGGTGCCGACCACCATCTCGTGAAAGATCAACGGCAGCACCAGCGCCGAGCGACAGTCGAGTTGGGCCAGCGCCTCACGGGCCTGCGCCATCAGGGGGTCCTTCTGCACGTCCTCGACCACGACCATCCGCCCGCTCCGCAGCGCCGCGTTGATCTCGGGGTATTTGTTGAGATCAATCTCCAGCCGGGTGACTTGCGGGTCTTCCGTGGTGGCCACGATATAGGCCTGCTCTTGCCCGGGCTCGATCATCACGATGGAGCAGCGCTTGACGGCGATGACCTCGGCGACCTTGTGCACGATGCAATAGAGCAATTCCTGCAGGTCCAAGGTGGCCGTAATCTCCTGGAGCACCTCCTGAACCTTCCTGGCCATCTGCTCCCTGACCTTCGCCTGTTCCGCCAGAAATCCGTAGAACAGCGCCACCACGAAGAGGAGCAGGAACCGCAGCAGCAACCCCTCGTTGGTAAAAAGCTGCGCTGCGTAAATCTGCCACAGATACACGCCATACAGGAAGCTGACGGTCACCGTATTGCGTACGGTCGTCATCAGATCCCGGCTGAAGGCCGTAATGATAATGATCAGAAAAAAGACCAGATATGTTTCGGCCGAGGCCTGTCCGCTCAGCGAGATGCCCCACGTCACCAGTGCCGTGTCCATGATCACCAACAGATAGTCGAACATCTGGTGAGCAAAGAGCCTGACCGGGACGAAGACGAGCACGACGTTGGACAGCAGCCACAAACCGATCAGCGCGCTTTCGGCGGACAGGAGTTCCACCACTTCATTGGCGGTGATGATCCAGTACGCCAAGGCGATGAACGGCAGCCATCGCAAGAGGAGGACGGTCTTTTTCTTGGTGAGATCGTCGATGAACAGCATCAGCGCCTCGTCGCGCCAGATGCCGAAAGAGACGCGCGTGGAGCCCTGGAACGGATGGATGCGGGTTTGATCAGGATGTCGGCTTGTTCCCGGGCGGAGCGCCCCTGGGCGATCACGAGCCGGGCGCGCTTCAAGTTTTCATGGGCTCGGGGATAATAGACGGGGCTGGCGTGCAGCGCTTTCTCGAAGTAGTACGCCGCATTGTACGGTTTGCCGGCCTCCAGATAGAGCATGCCCAGATTGTTCAAGGCGCGCGCCTCATCGCCTCCGCGCTGAAAGGCGAGGAGCCCCTCATGAAAGCGGTCCAGTTTGGCCAGCGCCAGCGCAAGATTGTTGTGGATGCGGGTCACTTTCGCGCCGGTCTGCACCGCCTGCCGCAACACCCGCACCGCGTCTTCATAGCGGCCGGCCGCGTAATAGGACATGCCTAAATTGTTCAGCACCGCAGGCTCATCGGGTCTGAGCTGCAACGCCGCCTGGTAGTGGGCCACCGCGTCCCCATGCAGCTCCCGCCGGTCATAGACCACTCCCAGGAGGTTGTGGACCTTCCACAGCGACGGGTCAATCGCCAAGGCCTGCCGGAACTCCGCCGCAGCCAGGATGAGGTCGCCCAGGGCAAGATGCACCTGGCCCATGCCGACATGCGCCCAGGTATCGGTCGGGTCGCGATCCACCATAGCCTCGAAGTGCCGGGCGGCGTCCTCGGTGAATCCCTTCTTCAGAAACAGCAATCCGATCTTGTAGGCCAAGCCGCAGCGGCCCGGCTCCATCCGGAGCGCCCGGTTGTACTCGGCGAAACCAAGCATAAGATTCCCGTGCCGGACATGATGATCGCCCAGGCGCTCGTGCTCTTCCGCGCTGAGGGCCGGCAGGGGGCGGACGTCGCGGGCCTCGATCGGCATCCCGTGCTGCTGGCGATCCAGGATCTGCCGGTAGGCGCCTTTGGCAAACCCTACCCGCGGTGAATCCTGCTTCCCCGCACATCCTCCCAGCTCCCACACCACCCCCAGGACAGAGAACAGGACTAACGCCATTCGGGCGCTTTTGTGCAGGAAGACAGGTCCTCTGGTTGCGAGTAAATTCTCCGGAAGAGCGGGGACCCATTGAGCCTCGGCCGGGTGGAAAACGGAAACTGACCGACGCACTGCGGTCAGCACCCGTTGCCTAAGCAACAGGGACCGCAGCGGAGGGAATTTCCCGAAGGCTGCCGCCCGGCCCGAGGCCAAAAGGGTCGCTCTGAGAGGTGCTGAAGCGAGCAACTTGAGGACCTGTCTGTTCCTATTCATTTGCTCAGCGCCGGCAACAACACCCGTGTCATATTGATGGCCGCGGGACCGAGGATCGCGATAAAGATCGACGGAAAGATAAAGAACATCAGCGGGAACAAGAGTTTCACCGGAAGCTTCGCCGCCTTCTCCTCGGCTCGAAGATGCCGCCGCTTCCGCATGGAGTCCGAGTGTACCCGTAAGGCCTGCCCGACGCTGGTCCCGAACCGGTCCGTCTGGATCAGCAAGGCCACGAGGCTCTTGACTTCCTCCTGGTCAATACGATGGCTCAGGTTCCTGAGCGCCTGTTGGCGAGTGAGTCCGGTTCTCAGCTCCAGAGAGAGAAGCCGTATCTCGTCGCTCAGCTCCTTGTGGGCGATGCGGATTTCTTCCCCCACCCTGTTGATGGCGGCATCCAACCCCAATCCGGCCTCGATACACACCACCATCAGGTCCAAGGCATCGGGAAGCCCTTGCTGGATCCGCTCCTTCCGGCGGGCGATGCTTCTTTGGAGCCAGATATTCGGACCATACAGTCCGGTCAACGCCAGGATCGCCAGCGCTAAAAACGTGGCGGTCACGGGAAGGGTCTTCATGGAGTCGGGCCGAAACAGGAAAAACCCGAGCGGAAGTACCAGGACGCCCAGAAATCGCGTGCCTGAAAAAATGACGGGGGCCAAGGAACTCCTCAGCCCAGCGGTCACTAGCGCATGACGAAGACGGGAATACTCAGCTTCGTCGGTCGGCTTTGTTGCACGGCCTACGCGCTCCAGAACCGCAAGCGCGCGATTTGTGGCAGTCGTAATGGCTTCCCGAATCAGGTCCGAACGGGGCGCCGCCTTGCCTTCAACCCGTTGCCTCCACCGCTGGACCTTGACGCGGCCTTGGTAGTAGGAGTTCGCGCCGACCATGGTCAGGACGCAGGTCGCAAACACCGACAGTGCGATGAGAAATGGCCAATCCACGGTTTACCACGATCCCGGATACACCAGTCGTTCGTACATCGTCATCAGAAGAGTGAGAAGCGCCAGCCCGATCACCGCTCGCATCGCGTAATTGGTTATAAGCGGAGGTCGAGCCATCCCTCACCTCACACCTTGATCGCGATCAGCTTCTTCGTGACCAACATTCCGATGAACATCATCACCGCGCCCCCCGTCACCATGGACTGGCCCATGGGGTCAGTCCACAGCAACCCCATATACGCTGGATTCAAGAGATAGATGGCAAGGCCGATGACGATCGGGAGACTGAACAACACATAGGCCGAAAGTTTGCCCTCGGCAGAGAGCGCCTTGATCCGGCCATGGAGCTCGAACCGCTTGCGGATCAGGTGGCTGATGGATTCGATGATCTCGGCAAGATTGCCGCCGGTCTCCCGCTGAACGATCAATGAAGTCACGAAGAATTTCATGTCCAGGCTCTCCACCCGAGCGGATAAGTTCTTGAGGGCTTCCGGCACATCCATGCCCAGCCCGATTTCTTCAACCGCCCGGTTGAATTCGGTCCCGATCGGATCGGGAAACTCCTCGCCCACCATTCTCATCCCGACCAGAAAGGCATGGCCGGCGCGCAGAGCGCGGGCGACCAGTTCGAGCGCGTCCGGGAGCTGTTGCTGAAACTGACGGATGCGCTGCTTCTTCTTCAAGGACAGATAGAAGATAGGCAGATAGGCCCCCAAGGCCCCGCTGCCTACGGTGATGATGGGATCGACGTGCCCGACGGCCCCGATTAAAAACCCAAGGACCCCGAGGAGTCCGGCCACCAGCAACACCACCCCGAGGGGCATGGCCAGATTAGCTTGAGCCAGCAAGCTCTGCAGCGGCTTGAGCTGCGGAATGCCGGCCAACATTCGATGAAACCACGGCACCTCGCTCAGGATCTGTTTCCGGGTGATCTCGACGGGCTTCTCGACTGAGGCCGGGGAAGGATCGCACCAGACATGGAGCCGCCGCGTGACCAGGGCGGTGTCGGGATACAGATGAGCTTGGATGGCGAGGTAGAGTCCGCCGCTCAACAGCACCAAGGTGGTGAACAGGGCCGCGGCAATGAGAACGAGCATCCCGCCCTCCCTAATCCCTCAGCATTCGTACACGCGCTGCGGATCAAACAGCTCGGGAGGAACATTGATCCCGAGAGCTTTGAAGCGCTCCACGAACTTGGGTCGGATCCCGCTGGCCTTAAACCGTCCCTTCACGCGTCCCTGCGCATCCACACCGGTTTGCTCAAAGGAGAAGATTTCCTGGATCGAGATGGTTTCATTCTCCATGCCGGTGATCTCGGAGACGCTGGTGAGCTTGCGTGTGCCGTCCGAGAGCCGGGTGAGCTGGACCATCACATCCAGCGCGGAGCTGACGTAATGGCGCAAGGCCTTCGTGGGCAAGTTCAAGCCCGCCATGGCCACCATCGTCTCGACCCGCATCAAGGCATCCCGAGGGCTGTTCGCGTGAATGGTCGCCAGGGAGCCGTCGTGGCCTGTATTCATGGCTTGGAGCATGTCCAAGGCTTCGGCACTGCGGACCTCGCCGAGAATAATGCGGTCCGGCCGCATACGCAGGCTGTTCCGGACAAGGTCTCGCTGAGTGACCTCCCCTTTCCCTTCCACGTTGGGCGGGCGGGTCTCGAGCCGGACTACGTGCTCCTGCCTGAGCTGCAACTCGGCCGAGTCTTCGATGGTGATGATGCGCTCGCTGGCCGGAATAAATCCGGAGAGGATATTGAGCATGGTGGTCTTGCCCGTCCCGGTGCCGCCGGCGATCAGCACGTTCAACCGCGATTTGACGATGCCTTGCAGCAACTCGCCGATTTCGGGTGTCAGAGATTTTTTCGCGACCAGATTCTCCAGTTGCAGGGGATCTTTGCTGAATTTGCGGATGGACATGACGGATCCATCCAGGGCCAGCGGCGGGATGATCGCATTGACTCTGGAACCATCCGCGAGCCGGGCGTCCACCATCGGCGAGGATTCATCCACCCGCCGCCCCACCCGGGATACGATCTTGTCGATGATCTTCCGTAAATGGCCCTCGTCCCGAAACCGGACGGTCGTGAGTTCCAGCTTGCCCGCCCGCTCCACGTAAATCTGATGCGCGGTGTTAATCAAAATGTCCGAAATCGTGTAGTCCTTCAGCAGCGGCTCCAAGGGTCCGAGACCAAGAACTTCATCCTGGATCTCTTTGACCAATTGATCGCGCTCGCGGACATTCAAGAGCACCTGCTCCTGTACCAAAATCCGCTCGATCAGTTTGCTCAACTCCTGTCGCAGCACCTCCTGGTTGAGCGTCGCAATGGCTGCCAGGTCCAGCAGCTCGATGACCTGCTGATGAATGCGGCCCTTGAGGTGTTGGAAATCGGAGGCCACCCCGGATGACCGTTTGGTCGTTCCATTCAGCACCGAGTCCTCCTTGCGACTGGACGTCATCATCGTGCTTCCGCACGGGCCGTACGCTGTCGTGCCCATGTCTCTCTGATTGCCGCGATATAACTGGCCACAAACGATCGTTCCTTGTTGGACGAGGTATCCTCGGTCAACGCAACGGCCAACCGCTGGAAGCTTTTCGCGAGATCCGCCTTGGGCGCCGAAGTCACCAACGGCTGTCCGGTGTTGATCGCGGTGCTGGCCACGTAGTAATCGTTCGGGATCAGCCAGAAGGCTTTCTGCTGAAGGAGCGCCTCGGTCTCTTTGAGCAACAGGTCGGCATGCGGGGTATACCGATTCATGACGAGCCGGATCTGTAGGCTATGGCCTTCCCCCGGCAGCCGGCCCAGCAACTGCTTCGTCCGGCGGATCACCGGCACGCTCAGCGTGGAAATCACCAAGGTCGTTGAGGAATGCGCCATCGCCCGGACTGTCACCGGGTGCAGATCGTGCCCGCAATCAATCACCACATAATCAAAGAGGGTTTGTAACAGGTCCAGGGTCTGATCCACGCAGTCAGTCGGCAACCAATCGATGTCCTCTGCGGGAGAATCCTTTTCTCCCAGGGGCAGCAAGGAGAGACCTGACGGATGCTTGCTCAACAGGGTGAGGAGAAAGGTGCGATCGAGGCGGGAGACATCCCGCGCAATATCCCGAACGCTGCGGGTCGGCTCCAGGTCCAGAAACAGAGGCAGATCGCCCCCTCCCACGCTCAAATCCACCAGCGCGACGGAAGGGCCGCATTCCAGTTTCTGAAGGCAGCTTCCTAGATTGACCGCGACCGTGCTGGTCCCGATCCCGCCCTTGGCACCGAGGACGCTCATGAGCATGCCCTTTTTGTCCGGGTTGCCCGGCGGACTTCCATGAAGCTTTCGGGAACGCGCTCTCAAGCGTTCGAGGGCCTCTTCCACCTCCTCCCGGCTGATTGGCTGCCGGAAGAACTCTTTGACCCCGGCGCGCAACGCCTTGAGCAGGATGTCCGGATCGATCCGGGAGGCGGTGAGAAAGATCTCGGGCGCAGGATTGGAAGTTAACAGGGATCTGATGCGGGAAAATGTCCGGTCCGGATGCTCCTCGTCCAGATCCAGGATGACCAGGTAGGGAATGCCGGAGTCCACCGGGCCCTGAATCTGGTATTCAGCTTGAGCGACGAGGATCTGTTCGAAGACATTCCGCAGTCTCTCATTGCCGATCTCGAGCTTGACCGAAATGGTTCGGGCCATGGTCCGTCCTACGAGGATTGCACGATGGTCGGCACGCTGGACATCGTGCCGTAATCCGGCCCACCGGGCCGGCCGGTCTCGATCACGTCGCACTGGAGCCTTGCCTGGATGACCTTGTCGGGGTTTTTCGTGACCGCCGTGACCACGGCCGAGGTGAATCCAATGATGGTGATCGCGCCATGCGGATTGGAGCAGTCGGCGTGGTCAAAAACCGGGAGAAAGGTGTTCCATTCGCCGTTCGCATCCTTATTCGCGTCGTAGAGCGCCTCCATGTCGTCGAAGGCGCTGGCCACGGTCCCGCCGGTAAACACGAACTGGGTCTCGCCGAATACGGCTTCCGGCGTGGTGTAGGTTCCGTTTTTCAGGCCTTTGAGGATGTCTCGGAGGCGGCTGGCGTTGGCCGGCGAATCGGTGAAGGTGTGCCAGCCGGCACAGCCCTCGAGCGTGCCGGTCGGATAAAATTTGATCTGATCGCCGCAGGAATGCCCGCTGTCGAACCAGGCCTTGGAGATGGCGATCGGGATGTCGAATTCTCCCGGCGGTACGCTCCCGATCGCTCCAAGGGCCGCAGTATCCGTCACGGACAGATTGACGCTGCTGATCCCCATCACGTGGGCCAGAAAAAAGGTGACCGGGCCATTGCTGCTGCCGTCCTTCCTGGCCGTGACGCTGACTGCATTCGGCCGGTCGCTGCTCGCGGCAAAGCTTCTGGTTTGGGCATCCCAGCGGCCCACCAGGATGTCCCCATCGGCAATCTCCAGGCTCTGCCCCAGCACCGGATTCTTTTGTGCGATGTCCCGCACCGTCGTCGCCACTCGCGTTTGATCCGAGGCGGTGAGCTGGTAGGCGGCTTGCTGCGGGACAGTCTGTCCCTCGTAAATCCTGCCTAATTCCCGTGCTCCGGCCAGGGCCGCCGCCTTGGCCACGGTCTGCATGGCAGCCTTGGTGGCCATGGCATACCCGATGTCGATCGCCATGGAGGCGAAGGAGACCATCCCCGCCAGCGCGATGGCGATAACCACCGGCAGGGAGCCGCTGTCGTCGGCGAGCACGCTCCAAAGCCCCGTGAGCCTTCCCATGGAAGCCTCAAGACGCCTGGACGATCGTGGGGGCACTCGCACCGGTTCCATAGTCGGGGCCGCCGGGCCGGCCGGTCTCGAACGCGTCGCATTGCAGCACTGCCTGGATCGTCTTCTCCGGGGTCGTGGTGACCTGGGTCACGATCGCCGTGGTAAAGCCGACGATGGTCGCGGGCCCGCTGGGATTGGAGCAGTCGGTGTCGTCGTAGACCGTCACGAAGGTCTTCCACTGGCCGCTGGCGTCCTTCTTCGCGTTGTACAGGCTCTGCATGCTCGAGAATTTGCTGGCCACGGTGCCGCCGATGAACTCGTATTGCGTCACGCCGACGATCGTCTCCGGGCTCTGGTATGTCCCGTCCTGCAGCCCGGTGAGAATCTGCTGCAGCGTGTTGGCGCTGGACGGAGTCTCCTGAAAGCTGTGCCACGCCGCGCATCCCTCCAGGGTCCCGGTCGGATAGAACTTGATGGCGTTGCCGCACCGATGTCCATCGGTGAACCAGGCCTTGGACACCGCGATCGGGAGATCGAGCTCTCCCGGAGGCACCGAACCGACCGGCCCCAGCGCCGCGATGTCCACGGCCGAGACGCTCAGGCTGGAGATGCCGAGGACGTTGGCCAGAAAGGTCGTCACGGGGCCGTTGTGCGTCGTGTCCCGCCTGGCCGCCACCCGCACGGCGTTCGGCCGGTCGTCCGTGGCGGTGAACGTCCGTCGCGACATGTCCCATTCCCCTACTTGAATGTCTGAGTCTCCGAGCCCGATGGCGTGCCCCAACACCGGATTTTTCTGGGCGATGTCGCGAGCCGCCGCGACGATGGCGGCCCGATCCGAGGTGGTGACTTGATAGGCTGCTTGCTGGCCGAAGGTCTGACCTTCATAGACCCGGCCCAGCTCGCGGGCGCCCGCCAGCGCGCCGGCTTTGGCCACGGTATCCAGCCCGGCCTTCGTGGCCATCGCATAGCCGATGTCGATGGCCATGGAGGCGAATGACATCAACATCGCGAGCATCACAGCGAGGGCCACGGCCGTGGAGCCGTCCTCATCCCGCCAGAATCGCTGCCGCTGCTGAACCGCTCGATCCTTACGCTTCTGCACGGTCATCCCTCGGGTTTATGTCCGCATTTGGCGGCCACTCCTGGGTTCGCATCGCTTCACTCAAGTTTCATGACGGTGGCGGTATGCAGCGTTATCGTGCTGGGGACTCCGGGCGCAAGGATGGAAAGCATCGCAAAGCTGCTCGGGTAATCGACCCGGACGGTCAGGTCACTTCCCGACGCGCCACCCGCTCCGGTCACGGTCACAGTGGCTTCGGCGGGATCCCAGCCGGCAGTCGACAGGTAGTTGTTGACGACGCTTTCAATTTCGCCGGCCGAGGGGCGCGGGGTGGACATGATAATCCCGGCGCGGGCCCCCTCGCGGGCGGCATCCGTGATGACCTGTTGGCGATGCAGACCCAGACCGAATTCGACGGCGCCAAAGATGATCATCATGAGGAGCGGCAGCGCCAGGGCAAATTCGACCGTCGCCGAACCTTTTTCATTCCATCCCGCTCGGATCATCGCCGGCTCACTTCTGGCCCGGCGACGACGGCATCGTCCCGGTCGCCGCCGAGCTATAGGAGGGCGGCGCGCCGGCCAACGGCGACGTTCCAGGCGCCGTGGGCGTCGCTCCCGCGGCTCCGCTCTCGGTCTCGGACTTGTCGAAGCTCCTCTGATAGGCCTTTACCGCCCGGCGGGCAGCCTGGCCATCCAGTCCCGTGACCGGCGCCGTGGATGCTTCGGCCTCGGGATGGAGCAGTTGGGATTCCACTATCAAGCCATAGGAATCCCCATAGTCATCTCCGAGGCGTACCGGGCTGGCGCAGCCCGATTGGCCGGCTGCCGCCGTGAGCACGATGAACAGCCCTGCCGGTACCCACCGCATACTCCCTCCTACGGCGTGATATAGCCGAACTCCCCTTCCATTCCGGTGGGCGGACCGCCCTTGCCCTGCCGAGACTCGCGGCGGGTCCCCAGCGCGTCAGGCTTGGGCTGGCCGGTCTTCCCCATCAGGTAGAAATCCATGTCGCTGGGTTCCAGGTATCCGCTGGTAGGCAGCGGCTGGGCGGCTACATCGATGGGTTTCACCAGATGCGGCGTGGCGATGATGATCAGCTCGGTCTCATTCTTCTGAAACGAGGAGCTGCGAAAGAGCGCCCCCAGCACCGGGATGTCTCCGAGCACAGGAAAGCGGTTGATGATTTCGCGGACGTTGTCCTTCAGCAAACCGGCAATCGCGAAGCTCTGGCTGTCCGCCAGCTCGATGACCGTAGAAGCCCGCCTCGTCGTCAGCGAAGGGATCTGGAACGATTGGATATTCACGCCATTGGCGAAATCCAACTCGGACACTTCGGGCGATACGGTCATGCTGATGCGATTGGGCCCGAGCACGGTCGGCTGGAAATTCAGGGAGACGCCGAATTTTTTCCACTGGATGGTGATCACCCCGAACGCCTGCGGCACCGGAACCGGAAATTCACCGCCCGCCAGAAAGCTGGCCTCCTGACCGCTCAGCGCCACGAGGGTCGGCTCGGCCAGGACTTTGACGAAGTCCTCCTGCTTCAGCGCGTCGATGAAGCCGGTCCAGGTCAGCGACCCGGTCTGAAAGCGCAACAGGGAGTTCACGGCCTGCCCCAACACGATGCCGAGCGGCCCCGAGAGGAACATGGCCTGGTTCGGCGGGACGATCGCCGTCAGGTTGTTGAGTTTGGTCACGCCGAAGTCGCCCTGACTGTTCGTCGCGTTCGCGTTGATCCCCAAGCGTTTGATGAGGTTCCGGTTCATCTCGGCCACCCGGACTTCCAGCATCACCTGGTGCACCCCGCCGACCTGAAGCAAGTTCAGCACCCTCTTCGGCGCGTAGGCTTCGGCGATGGCCAGCGTCTGGGCCAGCGAGGCTGCGCTGGAAATGGAGCCTGAGAGCGCGATGGAGTCATGGCTCGCCGTCACCCGGATGGCCGTCTCCTCAGGGAGCAATTCATGAAGCTGCTCCTTGAGGCGGATGAGATCAGGCGAGACCACCAGATCGAAGACCGCCGAGATGCGGTCGCCCTTCTCCCACAGGGTGAGATTGGTGCTGCCCACAGCCTTGCCGGTGACGTAGATCTGTTTGGGGGACAGCACCATGACATCAGCAATCTGCGGATCGGCCAGCGACGCGCGCCTGATCGGAACGGGACTCTCCACCACAACGGATTTCCCGAGCATCACGGCCAGGCGTTGCGTGGTATTCGCTTTGACGGTCGGCTGCGTCGGCGCCTGAGGCCTGACGCCCTGAGGCGCCAGCAGGCACAGGAGCGCCACGACCACCCCAAGGACGACCACCCTTGTTGGCCGACGGCAGGCGGCGGGGATCATGCCGCTCCTACTGGCCCGGATCATAAAAACTGACACGGGAGACCTTCCCTCCTTTAATGATTTCCGTTTCCAACTTTTGTTGTTTTGTCTTGGCCGGCGCCTCCTGCGGGACGCGATAGGAGGCAAGCAACGACGGAATCGTCGCCCCCTTGGTCAGGACCGGCTCGGCATTGAGCGGGCTGCGCAACGCTAACCGCAACTTCCCTTCGCTGGCCGCCAAGGCCAGCTTCTCGGATTCATCCGGCGTCACCTCCAAGGTAATCACCTTGACCTGAGCCGGCTCCTTGTCTCCGCCCTTCCGTTCGAGCTCCGTCCCGGCCGCCAGCACCAAGGCATTCTCCAGGACCACCTTGGTCACGGTGTCGGTGGCTTTTTCGGTCGGGCTGATGGTGACAAGCACGTCCACCCGATCGCCCGGCTTCACAAACCCGGCCACGCCGACCACTTCATCCACTTTCACCGCCATGGCTCGGTGAGTGGGGCTCATCAGCGCCGGCACTCCGCCTGTCGTGATCCCTTTCGGCGCCAATCTCGTTTGGAGAATCGGTTCGTGCCGCTTCAGGGACGTCACCAGGACCCGGCCGGTGACTTCTTCCAGAGCTCCGATGTGCCCGTCCGGAGCGCTGTTCTGCGGGAAGGCCACCATCTCCACCATTTCGGGTTCGAGCTTCGTGCCCCAAGGCAGGTCCATCTTGGTGAGGGCGACCATCTGGGTCTTGGGCGTCTCGGCTTGAGCGACCGCCGGTTTGGCTTGTTGCCGTAGCCAGCTATACGCCAGCACACTCGTGACAAGGGCCATCACGACGGCGAAGCCAAGGACCAGAAACGGGCGGGATCGTCCCATCAGTCCCTCTGGATCAATTCGTCAACTGCCGAACAGACGATCGGCCCACAATTGAGACGCCAGCGTGCCGACCGCGATGACGACGCCGTACCGCAGCTTCGGCTCGGAACCAGATGATCCGCCCACGGCGAGGACGCTTCTGGTCAGGAACAAGGCTCGAAACATGGTGATCACCTGCCGCATGCTTTTCCGAGCGCCCCAGTGCATGAGCAGCAACGCGACGGCATAGATGCCGCCCAACAGGGCCGTCATCAAAAATGCGCTCAGCACGCCGTCAGGTCCTACGAATCCACCAACGGCCCCCAGCAACTTGACGTCTCCGGCCCCCATGCCGCCGAGGACATAAAAGACCAACAGCAAGCCGAGCCCCATGCCGATGCCCTTGAGACTGAAGAGCAACCCTTGCTGGCCGTGAAAGGCCGTGTGCAGAATGACCGCGCCGGCCATGCCGGGAAAGGTGATCCAGTTCGGGACCCTCTGCCAGCGGATGTCTGTCAGAGCTGATAGCAGTAAAACCGCAATCAAAGCGACGGTCAGAAGAGGAGGCATCACCAGATATCCAGGCCCATCAAGGCAAAGCTCAATACAATCCACCCGAAGATACCGATCGCGATGATCCCCTCCAAGGTGATGCGACCCCTCACGGGGTGGTCCTCAGATATCATGTGCATCTCCAATGACGGAGCCCTTCCCGACCGCGAAACGGCCGGGAAGGACCTCCGACGCCGTAGAGGCTACTGCAACGCAGTTGCGACCGCGTTGAACTTGGCGGTCAGGTTCGTTCCGACCAGGGTCATGGCCGCAATCGCCGCGATCCCGATCAAGGCGGCTATCAACCCGTACTCAATCGCGGTCACGCCCTCATCAGCCTTCACGAAGCGAACGATGGCTGCTAACATGTCTCTCTCCTTTGTTGAGGTGAACTGCGCCTTCTTTCACTCTGGCATAGGACTGGCCCTGCCCCGTTCGGCTTCCGCGGCCAGGTTGTTCACTGCAGGGCGGTTGCGACCGCGTTGAATTTGGCGACCAGATTCGTCCCGACCAAGGTCATCGCCGCAATCGCCGCGATCCCGATCAAGGCGGCCACCAACCCGTACTCAATCGCGGTCACGCCCTCCTCGGCTTTCATGATTCGGACGATAGCCGCCAACATGTTGGTCTCCTTCTTGAGGTGAGTGACGAACGTTCGCTCATATCTGATCTCTGAAAACCGAGCTTCGTACCACGGGGTCAGGCGCTTCCCGTCATAATCTTGCCTCCTTTCGTTGGCGCGTGCGGGATCCAGTACGAGTCAACGTCGTTGTCCAGCTCCTCCTCCTCGAACTCTGCAAGAGACGCGATGGGATTCGGTTGCCGTTCGAGATTCGGCGGGATCCGCACGGGCTCTGCCACAGGCTGCTCATGTGCCTCTCTCGTTTGTGACCGGAGGAGACAGTTCCGCGGCCAGTCCGGAAGCACGCTCCGGATGCGAACGCGAAGCTCTTCCAGATGCAGAGCCGAAGCCAGCGCTGAAAACCATTCTCGAAAGCGCTGAGCCACCTTGCACAGCACTGTGAATGCTGGAACCGGAGGAACGGCGCAGGGCCCGAAGGTCTGTTGCAACAGGACCGACCGCGCCCGGTCCGGTTTCTGAGCCGAGAGCACCGCAAGTCCCGCCGACAAGACAATGACGGGGCCCCGATTCGATGGCGGTGTCGACCGTTCCCGCATTCGTGCAGTCCCTCCCGTCCCCTAGAGAGGAGCAAAGGATATGCCGTTTGGTTAGATCGTCTAATTGCCTGAATTCGTAGAAGGTCGATCGAGCGAACTTAAGGTGCTGCGGCATGATCACCGCACTCCGGTGGGCTGTCTCGGCGAGAAATCCTTGAAATTTCAGAGAGCGGGGCTGCGGCAAGAGCGCCGCGCCCCAAGAGAGCCGTTACCGCGGCGACGCCATCCCGCCAGGCCTGGGTTCAGGCACCGGCTTCTGGTTGGTCCGAAGGAGAGGAGAGGGAGCGGAAGGAGCCGCGATCGAGACCGTACTTCTTCAACAAGCGCTGGAAGGTCCGCCGGTCCATGCCGGTAGCCTTCGCCGCTCTCGTGACATTGCCGCCGTAGGCCGTCAATAAATTCGTGGCGTAGGCTCGCTCGAACTGCCGCAGGGC
>CAYZKG010000066.1:0-15521 GCA_964478915.1 uncultured Nitrospira sp. | reverse complement strand
ACGCCTCACGGTTTCACGGAGTGAGGTTGAGGTCGCGTGCCAGCTCGTGGATCAAGGCCTCGTCGATCTGCTCCTGCTTTCGCAAATAGCCTTCCAGGAGAGCGTTATCGCAGAGCGTGTTGATCAGGCGCGGGATTCCGCCGGAGTACCGGCAGATCAGCGGGTAGGCATCCGGGCGGAAGAGAGTTCGCTCGCAGCCGGCGATCTGCAGGCGGTAATTGACGTAGGCCTCGGTCGCCGATTGAGTCAGCGACGTGAGCCGGCAGCGGATAGCGACCCGTTGCTGGAGGGGAGGATCCAGGGTCAGGACCTCATCGAGCTCAGGGAGGCCGAACAGGACGAACGTGACGACCTTCCGTCCGTCCATCTCGATATTCAGGAGGCCGCGAAAGTCCTCCATCAGCTCCTGACTGCGTAACATCTGCGCTTCGTCAATCAGTACCACAGCCTTTTTCCCCTTCTCGGACAGCTCCTGCAACCGCCGGGCAAGCTGGGTCAGCAACTCGGTTTTTCCTTCAGCCGGTGAGGGAATCTCCATCTGGAGGGCGATTTTCCGCAGCATCCATTCCGAGGTCACAGACGTGTGGATCACGACGAGCAGGGCCGCCTCATACTCGTCGCTCTCCAGTTCTTCCAGCAGTCTGGTCGCCATCGTGGTCTTGCCGGTTCCGATGTCGCCCACCAGCACGGCCAGGCCTTTCATGTTCTCCACGGCGTATTTCAACCGGGTGAGGGCATCGGCGTGCTGCTGGGCGTTGTAGAAAAATCGGTTGTCGATCGTAACCGAGAAGGGGTTCTCGCGCAGACCGAAAAATTTCAGGAGGCTCATCGGGGGGCTACGTTCATAGATAGGAGATGCGACGTCGCTTCCGCTCCGCTCCTGGCGCCTCTTCAGGAGCTGTCTCTGTGGGGGTCTCGTCCGCGCGTTGAGCGTCGGTCTCGGTCCGGCCGACCGGAGGCGCCTGCGCCGGCAGAGGGTGATGGTAGCCGATCTCCAGTTCGAGGACCGGCGGCTTCTCCTCTGTCGGCAGCGGCATCGGGCTCTCCGGGAGACGAGACGGCCCGAACGCCTCGGCGAACCGGGCGACGAGCGGGCTATCGGGCGAGATGGCTTTGATTTTGGCGTAGAGCTCGGCGGGCAGCGTGGCCCGCTCCGCCTGCGGATGCTCCAGAAGTGCCTCGATCGCCTTCCCATACTGAATCGTCGCCGACATCGGATCGCCGTTCCGCTCGAACACCTGCCCGAGGAGCTCCAGCAGGCTCACGCACTTGGGATCAACCGACAGATAATGTCGCAGGGCTGATTCCGCCAGCGCATAGTCCTGATCCCGCAGGGCCGCTTCGACGATGGACTCAATGTCCACCTTGGCTGCCGCGAGATCACCCTTCTTCAGCTTGATCAGCGCCAGGAGCTGCCGCCCTTCGGAGTTCCCTGGCTCACCGGCCAGCGCCTGGCTCGTCAGCAGCTCAGCCTCCTGGTACCGCCCGGCTTCAAACTGTCTTGTCGCGCGGTCCAACAAAGTCTGAACGTCGGCGACAGCCTCAGGCTCGGCCGCAAGAGTCTCCGCCTGGGCCACGATCGGCTCTGGCTGCACCGCGACAGCCTCCGGCACAACATCCGGCGGCTGCGAAGCGGGGGGCTCACCCTTCATCGGCGGTCTTGGTTCCGGCTCGATCTTCAGCTCGGGCTCCGGGCTCACAGGAGGAGGCGCGCTGGCGGCAGCGCCTGCACCGCCCTGCGACGCGTTCAAGCCGTGCTGCGCCTCGCGATGCGCAGGGTCGATCTGGAGGATGGCGCGATAGGCCTGTTGCGCGTCGGCGGACCGCTGCTGGGCCAGAGATGCCTTGGCCAGCTCCAGGTACTCGGCGATCGCCTCATCCGTGAGCTTCTCTTTGACGCAGAGTTCCGCCACCCGCTGGCGGACCGCCAGATTCGTCGGATCGAACTTCACGATGCTGCGGTACAGCTCGAGCGCCTTCCGGTTGTTGCCTTCCTTGAGATAGAAGCGCGCGACCGTGAGGTAGTCCCCGATCGCGTTGCGGATCAGGCCCCGCTCCGCGTTGAGGTCGCCGAGGAAGCGGTAGACTTCAAAGCGGTTGGGGTCAATCTTGAGGATTTTCTTGTAAACGGCGATGGTTTTGAGGGCGAAGCCTCGCTGCTGAAAGGCGGAGGCGGCTCGAAAATAGGCCTCAATGGCCTCGAGGGGAGCATTGCGCTTCAGCTGGAGGTCGCCGATGGTATTGAAGACAGTGCCGTCGGTCGGCGACTCTGCTGCCAGCTTGCTCCATTCTTCAATGGCTTTTTCAAGTTGGCCCCGTGCCGCCAGGCGCTGAGCATTTTCCAGGACGGTACTGCGGTCGACCGCCACATGCACCTCTCAAAAAAAACGCTGAAAAACTATCAGCTTAGCGCGGGGTTGTCAAGGAATGGGGGTCCAAATGGGGTCAGGAACCATTTGCCGGAACGGCCCGGAGGGTGCTGCGCACAAATGGTTCCTGACCCCCTCCCGTCATGGCACACCGAGGACGAGCCACAAACACAACGGGCCCGCCAGTGTCTGGCGGGCCCGTTGGAGTTGCTGCCCCTGCGTGACAGCAGCATGCTCGTCTGCCAAGTTACATCTTCAAGACATTGGCCGCCTGTGGTCCCTTGGCTCCCTGTACGATATCGAATTCAACACTCTCGCCTTCCTTGAGGGTTTTGAATCCTTCGCCTTGGAGCGCCGAGTAGTGCACGAAGACATCCTCTCCGGACTCCAGGCGGATGAATCCAAAGCCTTTTCGATCGTTGAACCACTTGACGGTGCCCTTGCTTCTCACACGAACCTCCTTTCCTGAACAGCCACTGTGCCCGTGGCTGGGACCGACCCGCGCATCCGGCTCGTACCATGACTCCCTCGAATGTCTGGCGGGCTAAAAAAATACCGCAGAAGGAACGATCTCCTCCTGCGGCACGTACAAACCAATAAGTGGTACATTGTCATCCCGCGATCGGGGGAAGCATGTAGCATAGAGGGCCTAGGTTGTCAAGACGTTCTTCGGACACCGAGTCGCGAGGATGGCACGCTCCGTACCGGTCCGCTGACAGGCGCGATTCATTTACAACTAGCTGAATTTCCGTTATATTGAGGCTCGGCTCACCTGAGGCTGTCCATTGGGGAAAATTCTCGACCGGTACATCTTTCGCGAGCTTCTGACCCCCTTCTTCATCAGTCTCGGCGCACTCTCTTTCATCATGCTGACCAAGGAGCTGCTCCGGCTTGTGGAGCTGCTCGTCGCGAAGGGGGTCGGGGTTCTGGCCGTCCTCAAGGTGTTCCTTCACCTGATGCCCGCCTTTTTGGTCCTGACGCTCCCGATCGCCGCCATCATCGCCTCCATCACCGCGTTCAGCCGGCTCTCGTATGACAAGGAGCTGGTGGCCATGCGGGCCACCGGCCTGAGTCTCCTGCGTCTCTCCCGACCGGTCCTGGCGTTTTCTTGCCTGGTGTTCGGGCTGACGCTGGTGCTGTCTCAATGGGGACAGCCTTGGACCAGCGTCTCGTTGAAGAAACTGGCCCTCAGCCTGCTGCGGGACCGGTTGACGCTGGCTCTCGACAAAGGCGTGTTCAATGAACCCGTGCCGAACATGATGGTCTACGTCCCCGACAGCCGGGGCGCCGATCAGGAGCCAGGCATCTTCATCTCGGACCAACGCAGCCTGAACGAAGCGCGCATCATCGTCGCCAGCAACTACACCATGTTGAATGACCCCAAGAGCAACCTGGTGGGCATCCGGCTGCTCAACGGAACCATTCATACCAAGCCAACTGAGCTGGACCAGTATCACCAAGTGAGCTTCTCGACCTATGACCTCAAGCTCACCTTCGATCAGCGTCTCTATGCCTCCGCCGAGGAGCGGCCGTCCCGGGACATGCTGATCGCCCAGCTCGACCGCACGAACTGGGAGGACCCGACGGCGCTACGGGGCTTAATGGAGCACTACAAGGACCTCGCCTTCCCCACCGCGGCGCTGGTGTTCGGCATGCTCGGAGTTCCCGTCGGAATCGCCTCGAAACGCTCCGGCCGCGTGGGCGGGTTCGCCGTCGGAGTCATGATTGTCATCGCGTACTATGTGCTCAACGTGCTGTCGGAGTTCTTCGTGACCACCCGCGTTCTGCATCCCTTCTCCGGTGCATGGCTGCCGAACGCCATCTTCCTCGCTGTGACCCTGGCGCTCTTTCGCCAGGTGGCCAAGCGGTAGCCATGAGTATCCTGTTCCGTTACATCCTGCGGGAGCACTTCAAGGTCTTCACCATGTGCTTTACCGGGCTGATGACCGTGTATCTGGTGGTCGATTTTTTCGAGAAGGTGCGCAAGTTTATCCGGTACGACGCCGAGATCACCACGATCCTCTGGTACTTTGCACTGAGGACCCCGGGCATCTCGTTGCAGATCGGCCCGCTCGCCGTGCTCATGGCCACACTGCTCACGCTGGGAGTGCTCTCCCGGACCAACGAGGTCACCGCCATGAGAAGCTGCGGTATCAGCCTCTACCGCGTGGCCGCGCCGTTTCTGTCGTTTTCACTGGCGGTGGCCTTCGTGCTGTTCGTGCTGAGCGCGGTCGGTATGCCGCTGTCCACCGCGCGCGCGGAATATGTGAAAACCGCCTTGATCGAGAAAAAGCCGAGCGCCGCCACCTTCAAAATGGATCGCCTCTGGCTGCGCCTGAAAGATCGCGCGCTGATGAACGTCGAGGTCGTGGATCTGGACGGCACCACGCTGCGGGGCGTCAGCGTGTACCGTCTCGGGCAGGACTTCCAGGTGCTCGAGATCATAGAAGGCCGGATAGCCCGGTATGCCGAACAAGGGTGGGTCCTGGAGTCCGGCACGCGGCGCCGGCTGTTCCCGGACGGGGGGCTGGAGATCGAGACGGTTCAGCAACTGCCGATCGAGTTGTCGCAGAAACCGGACGACTTCAGAACCTGGCTGTCGGTCGAATCGGAGCAGATGACCATCAAGCAGATCAGATCGTACGTGGACCGTCTCAGGAAAGACGGGTACAGCATCAGCCGATTCTCAACCGATTACCACGCGCGCGTGGCCTTCCCGTTCGTGACCGTGGTCATGGCGATCGTGGCGATTGCGCTGAGCTTGATGCGAAGCGGTGTACGGGGAAGCGGGATGGCGGTGGGCATCGGCCTCGCGCTGGTCATCGGCTTTCTCTACTGGACCACGCATTCCGTCTCGATTGCGTTGGGCCGGACCGGCGTATTGATGCCGGCCATGGCCGGCTGGATGGCGAACCTCTTGTTCCTGTCGTTCGGCTTCTATCTGTTTCTCAAGGTCAGGCAATGATCACAGGCGATGGGCTAAGGGCTAAAGGCTATAGGTTGGAGACTAACCCTATTGCCCAGTGCCTCGAGCCCCGCGCCCGTGATTAAGTTGACTGCATAGCATCCATGCGGTAAAAGAAGTCGCCGAAGGAGCGGCCTGATGGATAGGAGAGTCGTAGTCACAGGGCTGGGGGTCATCTCCCCGATCGGGATCGGCACCAGCGAGTTCTGGAAGGCCGCGTTGAACGGCCGATCCGGCATCACGGCCATTCAAGCGTTTGACGGCTTCCCCATGGAGTTGTACCGATCTCGCGTCGCGGGACAGGTCCTGGATTTCGATCCGACGAAATTCCTGGAGAGTACCCAGGCCGAACGGGTGGACCGGTACGCGCAATTTGCTCTCGTCGCTGCCAAAGAAGCGGTGGCCGACTCGGGGCTGCGCATGGAGCAGGAAGATCCTCACCGGATCGGCGTCATCGTCGGGGCCGGCATGGGCGGCATGGTGATGGGGGAACGGGAGATCACCCAGTTGTACAAGAGCCAGAAGCCGAATCGGGTCCACCCGAACTTCATTCCTCAGATCACGCTCAACTCCGCCTCCGGCATCGTCGCCATCGCGCACGGAGCCAAGGGACCGAATCTCACGATTTCCACCGCGTGCTCATCCAGCGCACACGCGATCGGGCAGGCACTGTCCTGCATCCGGACCGGGCAGGCGGACGTGTTGATCGCCGTCGGGACCGATGCCAGCATCACCCCCTTGGTGTTCGCCGGCTTCTGCTCGCTGCGGACGCTGTCCACGCACTTCAACGACTCGCCCGCTCGCGCCTCCCGACCGTTCGATCGGGCCCGCGACGGGTTCGTCATGGGAGAGGGAGCCGGGGCGTTGATCCTGGAATCCCTGGCCCACGCGAAAAAGCGCCGTGCCCGCATCTATGCCGAGGTGGCCGGCTATGCCGCCACGAGCGAAGCGTACCACATAGTGATCCCTCGTGAAGACGGAGCCGAAATGGCGGCCACCATGGCGACGGCGCTCGCCGATGCCGGGATCACGCCTGCCCAGGTGGATTACATCAACGCCCACGCCACCTCGACGCAGATCGGGGATGCCGTGGAAGTCAAGGCGATCCGGAAGCTGTTTCAAGCCCGGGCCGAGAAAGTCCTGGTGAATGCCACCAAGTCGTTGGTGGGACATACCCTCGGCGCCGCCGGCGCACTCGGGGCTGTCGCATGCGCGCTGGCAATCGACACCGGACAGGTCCACCCCACTGTGAACTACGACGATCCGGACCCGGCTTGCGTCCTGGCCGGCATCTCCGCTCGGGTCCAGGAACGCCGCATCAACACCGCCCTGCTGAACGCTTTTGGCTTCGGGAGCAACAACGCTGCCGTTGTCTTTAGGAAGCACTGAGCGCAACCGCCTGGATACCATGGCCACTTCCCCGATCGCCGATCAGATTCGAGATGCGCTCGGCGCGTACCTGAAGCAGGACCCCACAACGATCCATCCTCACCATACCTTGCGTGATGATCTCGGCCTCGATTCCATGGCGATGATCGAGCTCCTGTTCCGGATCGAGGAGACGTTCGATCTCCAGATTCCGGACGACGACCTGCAAGGCCTGGTCACCGTGTCCGACGTCATCGAGTATGTGGAGCGGAAGCTGAATCCAGCCCCTGCTCGACAGGCCAAGGGACCGGCCAAACGCCTCCCCGCCAGAAAAAAAGGATAGAGGCGAATGCCTGCCAATCAGGGACGCGACATCGGGCTGGATGAGCTCGGCCGGTTCATCGCCGGCGAAATCCTGGGCGATTCGGCAATCCACGTGTCGGGCATCTCCAGTCTGGAGCAGGCGGGGCCCGACGACCTCAGCTATGTGGCCGAAGATCGTTACGTCAAAACCGCCGTGCAATCCCGCGCCGCCGCCTTCGTGGTCAGCCGGCCGGTTCCCGAGTTGCAGCGTCCCCAGATCGTCGTTCCGCACCCTGCCTATGCCTTTGCCCGCATCGCGCAGCGCTTCTTTGCGGCGCCCTATCAGCCGCGAGGGATCGCCGAACAGGTTGCCCGAGGGGCCGATGTCCAGATCGGGGCGGAGGTCTCGATCTGGCCGTTCGTGACCTTGGGCGACCGCGTCAGCATCGGCGACCGCGCGACACTCTATCCGGGGGTCTTTATCGGTGACGACTGCGCCATCGGCTCCGACAGCGTCCTCTACCCCAACGTGACGGTAAGGGAGCGCTGCCGTATCGGCTCACGGGTCGTCATCCACAGCGGCACGGTGATCGGAAGCGACGGCTTCGGCTTCGTGCAACATGAAGGCCGTCACCACAAGATCCCGCAACTGGGCGGCGTAGTGATCGAAGACGATGTGGAGCTGGGCGCCAACGTGACGGTGGACCGCGCCACGTTCGGGGACACGGTGATCAAGCGCGGCACCAAGGTGGACAACCTCGTTCAGATCGCGCACAACGTGTCCGTTGGAGAAGACTGCATCCTGGTTGCGCAGGTCGGCATCGCCGGCAGCACCTCGCTGGGCCATCATGTCATGGTGGGAGGCCAGGCCGGCCTATCGGATCATCTCCGGATCGGGGACGGCGTGATGATCGCGGCGCGGGCGGGGGTGAACCGCAGCCTGACGGGAGGGCAGATCGTCTCCGGGGCGCCCGTGATGCCTCACCAGGACTGGGTCAAGGCGCAAGCCGTCATCCCGCGCTTGCCGGAGCTTCGCCAGCAGGTCCGAGAGCTGGAGCAGCGGGTCCGGTCCCTGGAAGCGGCCCATCCCGCCAGTAAAAAGGCAAAAGGGAAAACCGTGAGGCGTAAGGTGTAAGGCGTCAGGCGCAACGAGCCATGAGGACTCAGGACTGAGGGCCGAGGCTCAGTCCTCAGTCCTCGTTGCTCAGTCCTGAAACGTGCTTCACGCTTCACGCCTCACGCCTTACGGTTTTTTGGCTGGCCCGAGCACCCTCCGCCAGAAAAACAGTTTCGCCCAAAAGAATCCGGCCCACGGTAGGAAGAACGCGGCAATATAGTCAAGGGGCCCTACCCGCCAGCCGGCTATCGAGGCTGCGAGCAACAGCCCGATCCCCAGCACGTACAGCCACGGCACCAGCTTCTGACCGGGGTGCTCCACCGTGCGGGCCCGCAGCTCCTTTTTCACGCGTTTTTGCCCCAATCGGGGAGCCCGCAAACGGCTCGCGAACAACCGGGGATATTCCCGCAGCACGTACTGATGGTACCGGGTCTGTGCCCATCCCAGGATCCCGCCCACCAGGAGCAAGCCGCTGCTCTCCAGAAACGTGCGCCAATTATAGGTTTCCACCACAAACTGGTAGATCAACGCAAAGACGCCCGCCAGCATCGTGATCAACCCGAGGAGACCGGAGGGAAGCAGGATGTGGACCTTCACATACTCGCGGGCCTTCTCGACCTCGCTCTCAGCGCGCTTTGCGGTGATGATTTTCGGCATGTGCCTCTTAGCCCGTTGATGAGTCGGGCGCTGCTCTCTTCGTGTCCGGCTCGCCAGACTTGACGTTCCGCGGGTGAACCACGTGCCGGCCGCTGCTCAAGAGGCTTTCGGCCACGACCGATACGGTCCGCCAATCCTGATCGGCGGCCCCGGCCGTTCAGCATGCCGCGAGACGGTTTCCAGCGCTACTTTCCGACCCGGCACCCGGTAATCACCACGCCCACCACGCAGCCGGATTGACGCGCAATTCGACGCATGATTTTCCTGTCCACAAAATGTGTGGAAGAGTTGTGGGCAACATTGTGAATCGCGTTTCGGAAGACAACAGTATGGCGTCGGGCAAGCACGCTGCTTATTTTTTAAGCTGCAAAACCTTCGTCATGTTCCAGAGTTTTACACTCTAGTGACGCTCATCGCCGTCGTGCCCTCCTAATGGTGTAGAAAAGCGGATCGGGCCAGTCCTTCTTTCATCCCGACGGCCACCACCCTGCCGATCAGCTCCCCTATCAAGGTATGAGTGCCGCTGTATCGCAAGAAGGGACCCTCCCCGGCGACCACGGCGACCGCGTCCGTGCCTGTCCCCGTCGCCCCCGGCTGGCCGGTCCAGCTCGGCACGCCCTCCGTCATGAGCGCCGCGGTTTTGCTCTCCGTGGCAACCTGCACCGCTCCGACCATTGCCGAGGTGGTGAGACGAGCATTGGTCACGAGGACGATATTGATCGTGCCGGGTGCCTGCGCGTGCGACGACACCGCCGGATCGCCGACACGCACGGCATTGGTCACTCCGACCGTCAGAAATCCCTCCACCCACAGGCCATTGACTTCCTCGCGTATCGTCACGAGCTGCTTGAGGGAAACCGCCGTCATCAGGGCGACGCACTGCCGGTCGGCGCCGACGCTCGCCGCAACGCGCCCCAGATAGCGGATCGGATCGCAGCAGGCCGGCTGTGGCGTCGAAGCTCCGGTTCGCAGCGGGTTGGCGGGGACCTGGTGGTTGAGAATATACCGAGCCCTGGTGAAGCCCCCGCCCCTCGGCGCAGACGACAGGACCGGCCGGCGCGTTCCGAGGTCGATGACGAGCGTATCGTCGGTCAGTCGAAATCGCGTGAGCAATGAAGACGGCTGGTGATTCATCGCGTTTCCTCCAGCAGGGATCGAAGACCGGCCACTAATCGGCGGTTCTGTGCGCGGGTGCGCACCGCGACCCGCACGGCCGTCTCGGTCAGGCCCGGCACGGATGAGCAGTCTCGGATCAGAATGCCTTGCCGACGGAGCTTCTCGGCGGCAACTGACGCCGGCAGGATGGCGGGCAGCTCCACCAGCAGGAAGTTGGCTTCGGAAGGATAGACCACGACGCCGGGCAGCTTCCCGAGGGCGCCGGCGAGATACGGCCGCTCCCCGTTCATGAATCCCAGGCTGTTCCGGGTATGGCGGCGGTCGTGCAGTGCCGCCAGGGCGGCGCTCTGGGCGAAGGTGTTGACGGACCACGGGGGCTGCCGCTCTCGAATTCGGTCCACAAGCTTGCTCGGGCCGGCGAGATAGCCGACGCGGAAGCCGGGCAACGCATAGAATTTCGTAAAGCTGCGGAGAACCAGGAGAGACGACAGAGAATTGACCGCACGGAGGACCGAGCGCTTCCCGCAATATTCCACGAAGGTCTCATCCACGATCAGCCGGATGTCCCGCTGTGCCGCCAGCTTCGCCAGCCGGGACAGATCCTCGGGCAACACGGCCTGGCCGGTCGGACTGTTCGGGTTGCACACGAAGACGGCATCGGGATGGCTGCGTGGGGGTCGCATCACCTCGACCGCCCGCTCGACGGGAGGCCGATACCGTTCGGCACGCCTTGCATTGAGCACGGTCACCCGGCCCCCTGCGGCACTGACCGCCCGCGCATATTCGGAGAACGTAGGGCCAAGGATCACGGCATGTCGGATACCCAGGACCACCGGCAACAGGTGAATCAATTCCGTGGACCCGTTCCCGATCACCAAGTTCTCGGCGCCGAGGTCGAAATGCTCGGCCAGCGCTGCCCGGATCGCAACGCAGTCCGGATCGGGATAGTGCGCGGCCTGCTCAAGAGCCGCTTTCAGAGCCCGACGGACAGACGGGGACGGCCCGAGGGGGTTGATGCTGGCGCTGAAGTCCACGAGCTCCCGCAATGGACGTCCGGTCTGGCGAGCGGCCTCATAGACGTTTCCACCGTGCATGCTCACCTCGCCAGAACGATCAATGCGATCCCGATCGCGATCCCGGTGGCAGTCAATACGAGATCCAGCGCCAGCGCAATGTGGCCGGGCGCCAGCGGATATTGCGGGTCTCCAAGCCGGGGGCGCTCCGACACCATCCCGCCGTACACGTTCATCCCGCCGAGCTGGACGCGCAGGGCCCCGGCCATCGCGGCCTCCGGCCGGCCACTATTCGGGCTGGGATGCTTGGCCGCATCCCGCCGAAAAATGCGCCAGGCTGTCCCGCCGTCATAGCCTCGGCCGTGTCCGAGTATATGGGCGGCTCCCACCAGCAAGAGGCCGGTCAGCCGCGCCGGGATCCAGTTGGCGCCATCGTCCAGCCGGGCGGAGGCCCACCCCACATGCCGATAAGGCTCGCTGAGATGGCCGACCATCGAGTCCAGCGTATTGATCGCCTTGTAGGCCAACGCCAACGGAGGCCCGCCCAGCACGAGATAACAGAGCGGGGCTATGATGCCGTCCGAGGCGTTCTCGGCAACGGTCTCGACGGTCGCTCGCACGATTTCCGATTCCGGCAGATCGGCGGCGTCCCTCCCGACGATTCGGGCCACGGCACGCCGGGCGCCGTCCAGATCCTTCTCCTCCAGCGCCCGCTGCACCGCGCGCGCGTGGTCGATCAGATCCCTGATCGCCAGCGTCGTGTAGGCCAGGTAAATGGTCACCACCGCCCCGGCCACCGGATGCAGTCGAGCGGCCAGCGCAATGATCAGCCACCCGCCGAGCAGACAGCCGGCCGGCAACCCAACGGCGAGCCACAGCCCGGCGAGGCGCTGCGCCTGCGGCAGGCGAGGAATTCTGCGAACCGCCTGCTCGGCCTTCGCGATGACCCATCCCATCCCCTTGACCGGGTGCGGCAGCCAGCGGGGATCGCCGAAGGTCAGATCCGCCGCGACGGCTGCGAGCAATTCCCACGCCGTCATCGCTGCGCCAGGAGCCACGGCGCAAGCAGCAGGAACAGCACCTCGGTCATTTCATTGGTCGCTCCCAGCATGTCGCCGGTGATGCCGCCGCACTGACAGCGAAACAGCCACACCAAGAAGATCAGCGCGGCTCCCACAGCCAGCAGGATCGCGCCGGTGGCCACCCCACCGAACAGCACGGCGAGAGCCACGACCAAGAGTCCGGTCGCCAGCGCGATCTCCTTGCGCGACAGGTGCTGAGTAAAGGGCTGCGCCAGTCCGCCTTCGGCTCTGGCGTACGGCAACGTGGCCGTGCCCATCACCATCGCCCAGCGCCCCACCACGGGCATGCACAGAAGCACGGGCCATCGCTCGTCCACCGGCAGGGAGGCCAGTGAGGCGTACCGGAGCCCGATGACCAGGATGAGGCCGGTGGCCCCGATCGGCCCGATCGTGCCATCGCGCATGATCGCCAGCCGCTCGGCCGGACTCCGCCCCCCAGCCAGTCCATCCAACGTGTCGGCCAAGCCATCCTGATGGAGCCCCCGCGTCAGCACCACCAGCAGGGAGAGCACCAGCAACTCGCTCACCCCCCTCGGCACCACGCGGCTCAGCGCCAGATCCACCGCGGCCAGGATCGTCCCGATCAGCAATCCAACGCATGGATACCAGGCCATCGAGCCGGCCAGCTCCCGCGGGGAGGGATCGTGATGGGCACGGGAAAGCGGAATGATCGTGAGAAACTGCCAGGCGACCAGAAACTGCCGTAAGGCGTGAAGCGTGAGGCGTGAAGCGTGGGAAGACATGTTCCCCTTACGCCTCACGCCTTACGTTTTCCGGTCGGAGACGCCGGCGTCTTCGAAGGTCGCCATGCCCGTCAGGATCTTGACCGAAGCCTGCACGAGCCCGATCCCCAGACAGGCGCCGGTTCCCTCTCCGAGCCGCAGGTCCAGGTCCAGCAGCGGCTTGAGATCCAGCTTTTCCAGCACAGCCCGGTGGCCGCATTCCACGGAGAGATGGGACGCGATGAGATAGTCGCGGCAGAGGGGCTGAAGCGCCATCGCGACCAGAGCGGCTGCGCCAGAGATGAAGCCATCCAACACGACAGGCAGGCGGTGGGCAGCGGCCCCCAGAATCAGGCCGGCGATCCCGCCAAGCTCATACCCCCCCACTTTCGACAACACATCCACGGGATCCCGGCGATCGGGACGATTGATCGCCAGGGCCTGCTCGATCACTTCGATCTTCCGGCGATAGCCTCGATCATCGAGCCCGGCCCCGCGCCCGGTCACCTCCGACACCGGCTGACCGGTCATGGCGACGGTGACGGCACTGCTCGGGGTGGTATTGCCGATGCCCATATCGCCCGTCCCGACCAAGCCGAATCCTTCCTCGGCCAGCGCGTTCCCCAACTCGATCCCCACTGCAAGGGCCTGAAGCGCCTCCTCCCGCGACATGGCCGGGCCGATCGCCAGATTCTTCGTCCCAGGGGCGATCTTCCGGTCAAGGAGACCCGACAGCGATCCGAAGTCGTAGGCCACGCCGATATCCACCACCCGTACGACGGCCCCGACGTGGCTCGCCAGCACATTGATGCCGGCTCCTCCGCGCAGAAAGTTGAGCACCATCTGGGCGGTCACCTCGCTCGGATAGGCGCTCACCCCCTCGGCCGTCACACCGTGATCAGCCGCGAAGGTGACGATGGCAGGACGAGGCACCAGCGGCCTGAGGTTGCCGCAGATGCCGACGTATTGGGCGGCGAGATCCTCCAGACGTCCCAGGCTCCCTACAGGCTTGGTGAGCCGGTCCAAGCAAGCCCTTGCCTCCGCCAGCAGACGCTGATCCACCGGCTGGATCGCGTTGATGGTTCGTTGCAGCAGGTCGGCGCTCATTTCAGTCGGAGCGTGAGGCCGCTCATCGCGAGATGAACCTCGTCCGCCTCTTCCGCCACCTGTTGATTGACCTGGCCGGCCAGCGTCCGAAACCGTCGCGTGGCGCGATCGGGCGGTACGATGCCGAGGCCCAGCTCATTGGTCACGATCACCACGCGCCCGTTCGCACGACGCGCCGCCTGCAGCATGTCTCTCACCTGCGTCGGCACGTCTGCCGCCGGGATCCCCTGCCGCTGGAGGTTGCTGAGCCATAGGGTGAGACAGTCCAGCACAACCGTCCGATAGCGTCGTCCCTCGACGCTGAACCATTTGGCCACGTCCACCGGTATCTCGAACGTCTCCCATCGGCCCTGCCGGGACAATCGGTGCGCCCGGATCCGTTCCGCCATCTCTTCATCCAGCGGCTCGCCGGTGGCGACAAAAGCCCTGGGGCTTCTGCGGCCTGCCAAGCTCAATGCCACGGTACTTTTTCCGGACGAGGCGCCGCCTAGCACAAGAATCAGTCTTCCCCATCCCCTTTGGGTGCGAAACGCACCGCTCCTGCGAGGTTTCACCTTCCTAGGTCTCGCTCCCATAGAAATTCAGGCTCCCCTTGAGTCTTCGCCACCCATCGAGCGAGCACAAACAGGGCATCCCCCAGCCGATTCAAGAATTTGACGAGCACAGGATCCACCTGCTCCTCGCGGGAAAGCCGCACACAGACCCGTTCCGCTCGGCGGCACACCGTGCGGGCGTGATGCAGCAGGCCCGAGACCTTTCCGCCGCCCGGCAGGATGAACTCTTTGAGCGGCGCAAGGTCCTTGTGACACTCATCCATCAGCTTTTCCAGCCGCGTGACATCCTTCTCGGTGACCTGCGGCATGGGCTTTCGGAAGGCTCCCCCCTCACCTGCACCTCTCCCCAGGGTACTCGTTGCTCTGCTAACTGCAACGGGTGATGGGGGAGAGGGTGGGGGTGAGGGGGCGGTGGCCAGAATGCCGCCCACGTCGAAGAGCTTGTTCTGAATCCACCGGAGCTCCTCTTCGAGCCGAACGGAAGGACGGTTCGTCCCGGTCATGTCCCCATTGAACACTCGGACTACCCCGACCGATGCGTTCAGTTCATCCACGGTGCCATATGCTTCAACCCGCAGGCTGTCCTTCCAGACCGACTGCCCGCCTGCCAACCGGGTCTTCCCCGCATCTCCGGTGCGCGTGTAGACCTTCGTAATTCGCATTGCCACCGTCCTTGCTAAGAGACTCTAAAATTCCACGCCCTTCTGCGCCTTGATCCCTTTCCGGAAGGGATGCTTGACCATCCCCATCTCTGTCACCAGATCTGCGGCCTCCACCAGTTCCTGTTTCGCGCTGCGACCGGTGATCACCACATGCTGCATCGGAGGGCGAGCCTGAAGCACCTCGAGGACTTCATCAACCGCGAGGTAGTCATACCGCAGGATGATGTTCAATTCGTCTAGGATCACCATGGCATAGGTGCGATCGCTCAGGTACCGGCGGGCCACCTCCCAGGCATGGCGAGCGGTCTGGACATCTCGTTCCCGGTCCTGCGTCTCCCAGGTAAACCCTTCTCCTAACCGGTGAATCTGCACGAGCGCCGGAAAGGCCTGAAGCGCGGCGGCTTCTCCGGTTTCGATCGCTCCTTTGATGAACTGGATAATCGCTACCTTCAGCCCGTGGCCCACACACCGCAGAGCCATGCCCAT
>CAYZKG010000065.1:0-15565 GCA_964478915.1 uncultured Nitrospira sp. | reverse complement strand
CCGCAGCGGAGAGAATTTCCGAAGGCTGCCGGTCGGCGAAGCCCCAAAGGGTCGCTCCGGGAGGTGAGGAAGCGAGAGCCCAGCCACCTGCTTCACAACGTTCCTTCGCCCCTCAGATACTTCCGGAACCGTTCCATCAGCTCTTCGCCCAGCACGCCGACCTCGGGCTTCTTCTTCATGTACTCCCGGATCTCCGCCAGACGTTTCTCGGCCTGCTCGTTGCCCTGGAGCCGCTTGACCTTTTCCAACGCGTCGTTGAAGGCGTCAAACGTGAGCTCGCGATAGCCGAAGCTCCTGATCCGTTTGACGGCTTTCATCATCGCCTCATTGCGAAATTTCGTCAGGTGCTCGGAATCGATCTCCTTGAGGCCCATCTTGCGCGCACGGCGCTCGGCTGCTTTCCGAATGCCGCTGCGGACAAAGTCCGGCGACGTGAGGAGCCGCTTCCAGGCTTCGTCGGTCCAGGCGATCTGCTCCCGGGGGGCATCCCAGAGCTCGACCAGTGCCGCTTCATCGATCCGGCTCAGTCCTTTCTCGCGGGCCAGATCCTCCGTGTCCCGCTTCACCATGTCGGTCACGAATTCGAGGGCGATCGGCGGGGCGTCTTTGACCTTCCAGGCCAGCCGGGCCAGCGCGCCTTCGGTCCACGCCATCGGCGGACCGGCCTGTTCCTGAAAGTCCCCCAACGCTTCCACCTTCTCGAACAGCTCGACATTGACCTCCAGATGGCCGCGCTCCAGGGCAATCTCCTCGGCGATCTGCTTGATCATATGTCGCATGAACTCCGGAACCGTCTCGAGCCGCTTACGGGCTTCAGCCGTCCACGGGACTTTGCCGGCCGCGAGCTGCTGGGCTGCCGCCGTCAACCCTGCTTCGCCACCCATGCGTCCCATCATCTGGGCCTTGAACTGGTCGAGTAGCTCCGCCGTGATCTCAGTATAGCCCAGCTCACGCGCCTTCTTCTCGGCCAGGCGCCGGACCATCCCGCGCAAAAAGGCCGGCGCTCGCTCCATTCGCAGAAGCGCACCTTCCGTCCAGACGATCTCTGAGGCAGTGCCGGGCTCTATGGGGTCAGCAGGGGGCATGTCCCTGTCCGTAGTTCCGGGCTTACTTGTTGAGGCTCTCTTTCAGCTCCTTGCCGGCCTTGAAGAACGGAACCTTCTTGGCGGGCACGCTCACCGTGGCGCCGGTCTTCGGGTTCCGGCCTTCCTTCATGCGCCGCGTCCGCAGGCGAAAGCTGCCGAACCCGCGGATCTCGGTCTTGTCCCCCTTTTGGAGGGCATTGCGAATGCTGTTAAAAATCGTGTTCACCACGACCTCTGCTTGTCGCTTGGTCAGGGTGGTGACTCGCTCCGAGACCATCTCGATAATCTGCGCTTTTGTCATCCTCGTCCTCCTTAAGGCTGCACCGCCCAGTGAGCAGCGAGCAACGCACCACCCCTTGCCGAGCTGAACGCTGAGGCCTCGACGCTTCCCTCAAAACGCCATCAAGTACTTCAAGCTGACGCCGGTCTGGAGATCCAGCCGGGGCAGGGTCCCCAGCACACGGCTCCCCAGGAGGTCGCGAATCGAGAACCGCTTCCGGGGTTCCACCACGCGGGGCTCTCCTTCGATGCCGGCCAGATCGGCCGCAAATCGAATGGCATCCTGAAGGTCTCCCAGTTCGTCCACCAAGTTGATTTCCTTGGCTTGACGGCCGGTAAACACCCGGCCGTCCGCCAGCAGCCGCACCGCCTCGACTTCCAGCGACCGTCCCTCCGCCACCGCCTCGATGAACTGGCGATGCACGTCGTCCATCACCGATTGAAGGATCCGGCGATCTTGGGGGCTCATCTGGCGGAACGGCGACCCGATGTCCTTGTACCGACCGCTCTTGACCACCACGCTCTGCACGCCGATCTTCTTCAGCAACCCTTCCAGGTTGGCCAGCTCCATGATGACCCCGATGCTGCCGGTCAGCGTGCCGGGGTTGGCAATGATCCGGTCCGTGGCCACGGCGATGTAGTAGCCGCCCGAGGCCGCCACCGTTCCCATCGAGGCGATGATCGCCTTGTTCGTCTTGCTTCGCAGACGCTTGATCGCATCGTGAATCTCCTGGGAGGGCACGACGCCTCCGCCGGGGCTGTCGATCCGGACGACGATTGCTTTGACGGAAGGGCTTTCGCCGTATTTCTTGAGATCGCCGACCGTCGACTGTGCGTCCAGGATGACGCCTTCCACCCGGATCAAGGCGATCCGGTCCTCACCGTACAGCTCCAATTCGGGAAGGATGACGTTCGCCAGGATCGTCAAAAGCAGTCCGATGAGGAGGATGCCGAGAATGAGCCGCCACGTCCGGCGGCGAGCAGGCTGGCGGGGGGTCTCGTCCGTCATCGCGTCACACCTCGCGTCACATCCGATGGTCAGCTCTCATCCACCCCCGGCTGGCCTTCCTGACGCTTCTTCGTCTTCTTCGCCGAGCGGCCCAAGCTCTGGTCCGCGGCTCCTTGGGCAGACTGGTATTCCTCGAGCTGCCTGAGGTCAGAGTCCCGCTGGTACTCCCGGAGGCTCAACGCGATCTTTCGCTCGTCCCGATCCACCTTGATGATCTTGGCGGTGACCTCATCCTGGAGCTTGAACGTGTCTTCGAGCCGAGTCTGGGGCTCCAATGGAATCTCGCTGATGTGGATCAGACCCTCGACCCCGCCGGGCAGCTCGATGAAGATCCCGAAGTCCGCGATCTTGGCGATCTTGCCGGCCGCCGTGGCTCCGACTTTGTACTGCTGCGGGATCTCCTCTTCCCACGGATCGCGCGTCAGTTGTTTGTACCCCAGCGACAGCCGCTCCTTCTCCTTGTCGATCTTCAGAACGACGGCTTCCACTTTCTGCCCCTTCTTGAACAGCTCGGACGGATGCTTGATGTGTCTCGTCCATGACATGTCCGAGATGTGGATCAGGCCGTCAATGCCTTCGTCCAGGCCGACGAACGCGCCGAAGTCGGTCAGGCTCTTGACTTTCCCATCGATCCGGGTGCCGATCGGGTACTTGGTCTCGACGATATCCCAGGGATTCGGCGCGGTCTGCTTCATGCCGAGGGAGATCTTGCGGCTGTTGGGATCCACGTTCAGCACGGCCGCTTCCACCTGGTCTCCCACCGACACCAGGCGTGAGGGATGTCGGACCTCGTGGGTCCAGGACATCTCGGAGACATGCACGAGCCCTTCCACGCCGGGCTCCAGCTCCACGAACGCGCCGTAGTCGGTCAGACTCACTACTCGCCCGCGCACCCGCGAGCCGACGGTGTACTTGGACGCCACGTTCGTCCAGGGATCGGGGGATTTTTGCTTCAAGCCCAGGGAGATGCGTCCCGTCTCGCGGTCGTACTTGAGGACGATCACCTCGACTTTGTCCCCGACCGCGAACATCTCCGAGGGATGATTCACTCGGCCCCACGACATGTCGGTGATGTGGAGCAGGCCGTCGATCCCGCCGAGATCGATGAACGCGCCGTATTCGGTGATGTTTTTCACTGTGCCATGGATCAACTGCCCTTCTTTCAAACTGGAGAGGGTGGTCTGGCGCTTCTTGTCCCGCGACTCTTCGAGCAGCAGCCGCCGCGACACCACGATGTTCCCGCGCCGGTGATTGATCTTGATGATCTTCACCGGGAAAGTCTTCCCGACCAGCGAGTCGAGGTCCCGGACCGGGTGCAGGTCGATCTGGGAGCCGGGGAGGAACGCTTTGACGCCGATGTCCACCATCATGCCGCCCTTGATCCGGGACAGGATGCGCCCTTCCACGACGCGATCTTCCTTGTAGGCCCTTTCCAGCTCATCCCAGACCTTCATCTTGTCCGCTTTTTCCTTGGACAGGATCAGGTTGCCCTCGGCATCTTCCCGTTCCTCGATATAGACCTGAATGCGGTCATTGACCTTGAGCGCCTGCAGTTGCTCGCTCACAAATTGATCCGCCGGGATGATCCCTTCGGACTTGTACCCGATGTCGACGATGACCTTGTCCTTGTTGATGGCCACGACGCGACCCTCGATGATCGTCCCCTCTTCGAAATTGCGAAAGGTCTCGTCGTACAGGGCGGCCATCGCCCCCCGGTCCAACTGCTCTTCGGTCTGCTTCGGATCCATATTCATGCGTGTCCTACTCCTCCGAATCCCATGGGTGCTGAAGGTTGAGACACAACCGTTCGATCCCGCTCAGCGTTGCGGGGCGAATCGGGCCGCTGAGTTTCCGGCCAGCTCCGCGATGCGCGCCATGACGGCCGACGCGACGTGCTGATAGGCGGTCTTCCCGTCCAGTTTCTTCAGATCCTCCGTAAGGTCCATCGGCTCCCCGAACGTCACGGTGACCGGACGGCATCGGATGAAGCGGGCATCCGGAGGTAACGCCTCGAATGTCCCTTCGATGTGCACCGGCACCACGGGACAGCCTGTCTTCGCCACGATCACTCCCACGCCGGGCTTGGCCGGCTGCAGGCAGCCGTCCCGGCTCCGGGCTCCCTCGGGGTAGATCACCACCGCCTTGCCGGCCTTGATCAGCTGGATCGCTTCGCTGAACCCTTCCCGGTCCAGCCGGTCCTGCCGGATCGGGATCCAGCCGAGATGCCGGCAGATCCAGCCGATGATCGGGTTGGGGAACAGCGACCGCCGCCCCAGGAAACGCAGGCGGCGGCGGACGCCACACCCCAGCAACGGAATATCCAGATAACTTTCATGGTTGGCGGCCAACAGCACGCCGCCCTGCCGCGGCACGTGCTCGGCCCCCACCGTCCGGTACCGGAAGCACACCCGGGCGACCACATTGACCAGGATCCAGAGCAGCGCGTAGGCCATGGGCTACGCAAGCTGCATCTCCGCAAGCAGACGCTCGAGCACTTGATCGACACTCAAACCCGACGTGTCGACCACCCTGGCATCCGTCGCGGGCACCAGCGGGGCGAGATTCCGCGACCGATCCTGGCTGTCGCGCTGGCTCAGCTCCCTGAGCGTGTCCTCAAACGTCACCGTATGGCCGGCCTTGGCAAACTCGGCCTGTCGCCGCTTGGCTCGTACCTCCAAATCAGCCTGCAAAAAAAACTTCCAGTCGGCGTGCGGGAAGATCCGCGTGCCCATGTCCCGCCCCTCGGCCACCACTCCGCCGGCCTGGGCCATCTGCCGCTGAATGGGGATCAACCACTCGCGGACGGCAGAGAGCGCCGACACGGTGGACGCCGCGCGACTGATCTCGGGCGATCGGATGTCGTGGCTCACGTCCCGACCATCCACCAGGATCCGGGCATCGGTGGGGCTCACCTCCAGGGACAGCCGGGTGCCGGCCAGCAGGCGGCCGATCGCCGGTTCGTCGTTGGGAGCCACGCCAGCCGTGAGCACTTTCCAGGCGACCGCGCGGTACAAGGCTCCGCTGTCCAGATATCGGTAGCCCAGCCGTGAGGCCAGGAGCTTGGCGACGGTGCTCTTGCCGGCCCCTGCCGGTCCGTCGATCGCGATCACGCCCTGAGGGGCAAGGCCGGGATTCGCCCGCGGACCCATTCCGGGTTCCGGCAGGAGTTGCGCGAGCAGGGAGGCGAATCCCGGAAAGGAGGTGTCGATGCAGTCGGTGTCCTCGATCTGGATCGGCCCATCCGCCACCAGGCCGGCGACCGCGAGCGACATGGCCACCCGATGATCGCCGTAGCTCGTGCAGAGAGCGCCCTTGAGCGGGGCCCCGGCCCGGCCCCGAATGATCAGCCCGTCCGGCGTCTCGGTCACCGGGACCCCGAGTTTCTTGAGTTCCGCCGCTATGCTCGCGATGCGGTCGCTCTCCTTCACGCGAAGCTCTGTGGCGCCGGTGATGACCGTCTCTCCTTCAGCAACCGCGCCGGCGACGCAGAGGATGGGAAACTCATCGATGGTTTGCGGAATCCGCTCCGCCCCGAGGCGGACCCCGTGGAGCCGGGCGGCCCGCACCTGCAGATCCGCGACAGGCTCCCCGGCCACTTCCCGGCGGTTGATGACCGCAATGTCCGCTCCCATCTCGGTGAGGATCTCCAAGATTCCGGCCCGGGTCGGGTTGACGCCGACTCCCTGAATCGTCAGCTCGGAGCCAGGGACGATCGAGGCCGCCACGATGAAGAAGGCTGCCGCGGAGAGATCGCCGGGCACCGAAAGCTCCGGCACCGCCGCCCATCCCATCGCGGAGCGGCCCGGGACAAGCACCGCGGTTCCCTCTTCGCGGATCGGAATCCCGAAATGGCGGAACAGCCGCTCGGTATGGTCCCGGGAGCGCTGCGGCTCGCTGATGCGAGTCTCCCCGTCTGCGTACAATCCGGCCAGCAGCAGGGACGACTTCACCTGGGCGCTGGCCACCGGCGAGGCATAGGAGATCCCGCGGAGGCGGCGACCGGTGATGGCCAGCGGCGCGAGCTCCCCGCCCTTCCGGCCGGCGATCCAGGCGCCCATCTCCCGAAGGGGATTGACGATCCGCCCCATCGGCCGGCGCCGCAACGATTCGTCTCCGGTCAACACTGTGAAAAACTCCTGTCCGGCCAGCAGGCCGGCCAGCAGGCGCAGACCGGTACCGGAATTTCCGCAATCGATCGGCCGCTCCGGTTCCGTCAGGCCCCATAGGCCCTTGCCGGCGATCCGTAGCTGGCGGGGTGTCTCTTCAATGGCGATCCCCATGGCGCGGAACGCCCGCATCGTGTTCAGGCAGTCCTCACCTCGGCAATAGCCGGTGAGCGTGCTCTCCCCTTCGGCCAATGCGCTGAGGATGATGGCCCGATGGGTGACGGACTTATCACCGGGGATGGAAAGAGTCCCCTCGAGCGGTCTGCCTGGCTTGATCGTCAGCGATGCCATGTCGTTTCAGTAAAACTCATACCTTTATCGCAGCTGCTCTCTGACTTGTTTGGCCCGGGCCAGTTCTTTCTCGATGCCGGGACCATCCCCGGCGGCGATCAACTGCTTGAGCCGCGCGAGATGCCGCTCGTAGGCCTCGATGAGCTTGACGAGATTCTCGCGGTTCCACACAAAGATATCGCGCCACATTTCCGGGGAGCTGGCAGCGATGCGGGTGGTGTCCCGCAGCCCCCCTCCGGAAAATCCCAGGAGATTGACGTCCGTCAGGCGATCCTGGACCTCGCTCAAGGCGTTGACCAAGGAAAACGCCGCGACGTGGGGAAGATGGCTGACCGCGCCGAGCACCCAGTCATGCGCGAACGGGTCCATCAGCGAGACGGTCGAACCGGCCGCCTCCCACAGCCCGCGAACGGTCTGAAGCGCCTGAGGATCGGTTCGCGGCGTCGGCGTGAGAATGCAGCGGGCGCCCTGAAATAAATCCACCGATCCGGCCGCCACCCCGGTCTTCTCGCGGCCGGCGATCGGATGGGCGCCGACGAAGGCGGCGCGCTGTGGCACGAGCGCTTCGCACTGTCCGACCAGCGGGCCTTTCACGCTGCCGACGTCGGTCACGATGGCGCCGGCCTCCAGGATCTCACCCCATTCCTTCAAATGCCGCTCATACGCGTCCACGTGCGTGGCCAGCACCACGAGATCGGCTCCGCGAATCGCAGCCGCGCTGTCCGACACGTAGCGATCGATCGCCCCCAGCGCCGCCGCCGCTTTCAAGTTTTCGACCCGCCGACCGATCCCGATCACAGAGTCGGCCAGAGCCTGCCGCTTGAGGACCATGCCGAGCGACCCGCCGATGAGGCCGACACCGACGATCGCGACCTGTCTGAAGTGAACAGCCACGACTAAATCAGTGACGCGTAACTCGTGAAGCGTAATGGCTTTCTGCCCTCTGACGCCTCACGCCTTACGCCTCACGGTTTATTAGAGTTGTCGTCCCACCGCTTCCGCCACCAGCTTTAAATCCCGCATCAGCTCCTTGAACTTGGTCGGCTTGATCGATTCCTCTCCGTCACACAAGGCGCACTCGGGATTGGAATGGACTTCGATCAGCAGGCCGTCCGCGCCGGCCGCGATGGCGGCTTTGGACATGGGGGCGACGAGATTCCATTTCCCGGTGGCGTGGCTGGGATCGACGATCACCGGTAGGTGCGTCAGTTCTTTGAGCGTGGGGACTGCCGCCAGATCGAGGGTGTTGCGGTACTGGGTCTCAAATGTCCGGATGCCGCGCTCGCACAGAATGACATTGCGGTTGCCCCTGGACATGATGTATTCGGCCGACAGCAGAAACTCCTTGATCTCGGCCGAGAGTCCCCGCTTGAGCAGGACCGGCTTGTCGTACGCTCCGACCTCCTTGAGCAGCTCGAAGTTTTGCATGTTCCGGGCGCCGATCTGAATGATGTCCGCCTTCTCCAAGAACAGCTCGATGTCGCGGGGATCCAGGATCTCGCTGACTACCGGCAGCCCCGTCTGCTTCTTCGCCTCCACGAGAAAATCCAGCCCCTCGCGGCCGAGCCCCTGGAAGGAGTATGGGGAGGTGCGGGGCTTGTAGGCGCCGCCCCGCAGGATGCTGCCTCCCGCGGCCTTGACCTCGTGGGCGATGCCGACGGTCAGCTCCAGCTTCTCCACGGCGCAAGGGCCCGCCATGATGGTCAGCTTTTTGCCGCCCACTTCAACGCCGTTCACATCGATCACGGTATTTTCTTTTTTGAACTCCCGGCTGACCAATTTCCAGGGCGCCAGGATGGGCGTCACGCTCTCGACGCCGGGGAACACGGTCAGGGGCTGGTTCTGGAGAATCCGATCATCGCCGATCACGCCGATGATGGTGCGCTCTTCGCCCTTCGAGATATGGGATTTCAAACCCAGCTCTCGAAGCCGCTCCAGGATGTGGTCCACCTCTCGCTCCGTGGCATCAGGTTTTAGGACGATAATCATGGCGTGTATTTGACTCCTTCCTGCATGAGGACTTTCTTCAACGCTTCCAATAAGCGGATGTTCTCTTCTGGCAGGCCGATGGTGACCCGCAGCATCCGGCCCTCAATGTGCCTGACGATCACCCCTTCTCTGAGGAGCGCTTGGAACACCGCGCAGCCATCGCGCCCGCAATCAAAGTACAGAAAATTCGCTTCACTCGGCACAGGGCGGAACCCCAGCGTCTCCAGGCCTGCCCGTACCACGGCCATTTCGCTGCGGTTCATCTGCCGGCTCCGCGTCACGTGCTCCTCGTCGTCCAGCGCCGCGAGCGCCGCCCGCTGAGCCAGAGCGTTCGCATTGAACGGAGGGCGGACCCGGTTCAGGTAGCCGGCGATCTCGGCGGTGGTAATCCCGTAGCCGATGCGCAACCCAGCCAGGCCGTAAATCTTCGAGAATGTCCGCAGCACGATCGCGTTGCGGTTCCGCTTCACGAATCCCAAGCCGTCGGGGAAGTCCGGGGCCTGCACGTATTCATAATACGCCTCGTCGAAGACGACGATCACGTGCTCCGGAATGCGGGCCATCAAGGTCTCCACTTCCACAGCGGTCACCATGGTGCCGGTCGGATTGTTGGGGTTGCAGAGGAACAGCAGCCGGGTACGGGGCGTCACCGCGTTGGCCATGGCCGACAGATCATGGCGGAAGCCCCGGAGCGGGACCACAACCGGCCTGCCGTGCGACGCGGTGACCTCCATGTGATAGATCACGAAGGTCTGGTCCGCCATGATCGCTTCGTCACCCGGCGGCAAGAAGGCACGCACCAACATGCCGATGATCTCGTCGGAGCCGTTCCCTAACACCACCTGAGCCGGGGAGACTTTCCAGCGCTCAGCCAACGCGGTCCGGAGCCGATAGGCCCCGCCGTCCGGATACCGGTGCAGCGTCTTGGCCGCCTCGGACAGGACCGCCAACGCCTTGGGCGACGGCCCCCGGGGATTCTCGTTGGAGGCCAGTTTGACCGCACCGGTGAGCCCGAGCTCGCGCTCGAGTTCTTCGATGGGTTTGCCCGGGGAATAGGGTACCAGGGACTCGATGTCGGGGTGGACCTTGATGGACATGGATACCGTCAGGGATGGGCGGGATACGACCCCAGGATTTTGAGGAACAGACAGCGGCCCTTGACCTCCTCCAACGCCTTCTTCACGCGGTCTTCCTCGACGTGTCCTTCGATGTCCATGAAAAAGAGGTACTCCCAGGCTTTCCGCCGGGACGGACGCGATTCGATCTTGGTCATGTTGATCCCATGTGAGGCGAAGGGCCGCAGCAACTCATAGAGGGCGCCGACTTTGTCCTTCACCGACAGCATGATGGAAGTCTTCTCTTTTCCGGTGCGCTCCGGAGCCTTCTGCGACAGGATCAAGAACCGGGTGTAGTTGTTGATGTTGTCTTCGATGCGCGATTTCACGACCTTCAGGCCATAGAGCTGAGCGGCCAACTCCGACGCGATGGCGCCGGACGACGCATCATACGCGCACAACTCCGCCGCCCGCGCCGTGCTCGCCACTTCCGAGACCGGGACATGCGGCAGATTGGTCTCCAGCCAGTTGCGGCACTGGGCGATGGCGTGGGGGTGCGAATAGATCTTCTTGATCTCCTCCAGGCGATCGGTCTTCGACAGCAGATAATGGGACACCTCCTGGAGCACCTCGCCGTAGATGAGAAGGTTCGAATCGATGAACATGTCGAGGGTGTGGTTCACCACCCCTTCCGTGGAATTCTCGATGGGGACGACTCCGAAGTTCGCCCGCCCCCGTTCCACCTCATTGAACACATCCTTGATGCTGTTGACCGCGATGTACTCGGCCGAGTCGCCGAATTTCTGGATGCAGGCCAGATGCGTGAAGGTCGCCCGCGGGCCCAGGTAGGCGACGCGCTGCGGCCCCTCCAGGGACAGAGAGGCGGACATGATCTCCCGGTACACGGATCGGATCGCCTCGTTGGGGAATGGACCGGGATTGCGGCGCATCAGCCGATCCACGATCTCGGCTTCTCGCGCCGGGGTGTGAAGGTTCGCCTGGGTGTCCGACTGTTTCTTTAACTTGCCGATTTCGATGACGTTCTTGGATCGCTCGTTCAGCAGGCGCAAGATCTCATCATCGAGCCGGTCGATCTCTTTGCGGAAGTGCTGTATGTCCGTAAGGCCACCCCTTTACCTCTGACGCGGATTTTGCGGCGGGCAGTCAGAGACCCGTTATCGTAACCAAAGCGGTCCAGCTTTGCAAGATTTATCAATAGGATTTGGTTTTTCGGGGCGCAGGAGCGGCCAGGGAGGTCGGAGAAAGGCTCTGAAATGCCCTGAGGCGCGCTCAAGACAACAAATCTTTTGGTTTTCCAAAGTGTTCGAAGGCAAGACGGGTGGCTTGACGGCCCCGCGCCGTCCGCTCGAGGAATCCGGACTGGATCAGGAAGGGCTCGTACACGTCCTCCAGCGTGCCTTTTTCCTCGTTCACCGCGGCCGCCAGCGATTCAATCCCGACCGGGCCGCCACCGAATTTCTCCAGAACCGTCAGGAGAATTTTTTGATCCATTTCATCGAACCCCATCGAGTCCACTCCCAGCCAGGCCAGTGCGTCTCGCGCCACGTCGCGGGTAATCCGCCCGTCTGCCTTGATCTGGGCATAGTCGCGCACCCGCTTCACCAGCCGGTTGGCGATCCGGGGCGTGCCGCGGGCGCGTCGGGCGATCTCGGCCGCGCCCTCTGAGTCGATCGGGATGCCCAACAGACCGGCCGACCGGGTGACGATGGTGTGCAGTTCGTCGGCCGAATAAAAGTCCAGGCGGTTAACCAGCCCGAAGCGCTCGCGCAACGGCGAGGTCAAGGCCCCCGCGCGCGTCGTGGCTCCGATCAGCGTAAAGCGCGGAAGGTCCAGCTTGATCGTGCGGGTGGTGGGTCCTTGTCCGATGGCGAGATCCAATTGATAGTCCTCCATGGCCGGATAGAGCGCCTCCTCGACCGAGGCCGGCAGTCGGTGGATCTCATCGATAAAGAGCACGTCGCGGTGCTGCAGATTCGTGAGAATGGCCGCCAGATCGCCCGCGTGCGCCAGGACCAAGCCGGACGTGGAGCGGATGGCGACCCCCAGCTCCCGGGCGATGATGTGCGCAATCGTCGTCTTCCCCAGCCCGGGAGGCCCGTAGAAGATCGCATGGTCCAACGCCTCGCCGCGTCCCTTTGCCGCCTCGATGCAGATGCGCAGGGACTCCTTCATGCGCGTCTGCCCGACATACTCCTCCAGAGTCTGCGGCCGAAGCGTGACCTCCAGGCTCCGCTCCTCGTCGGTGATGTGCCCGGTCACCAGGCGATCCGGCATGGCGCACTCATTTGGGATAGACCGGTGGAGGCGGCGGCTGACCCGGCGCCACGCAGGTCGGGGGGCAGAAGACGGGCGGCGGCGTCTTGGCGCCCGGAGAGGCCAGCGGACCGGCGCAGTCCGGCGGACAGTGGAGACCGCCCTGGCCCGGGCCGATGACTCCGCCCTCCAGCTTTTGAATCTGGCATTGGCTCATGTTGCCGGCCTCAGCGTTCCCACAGCGAGCTGGCTGGTAGGAGCTGCCGACCCGCACGTAACCCTCGGGGCAGGCCCCGCAGACCGAGAGAATGGGCGCTCCGACCGGTATGCAATGAGACAGCGTAGGGTCGGCCCCGCACTGGACCGGATCGGCAGAGACGCTGAACAGGGCGTACCCGGTCGGACAGGCCCCGCAAACCGAAATGTTCCCGGACGGCAGCGGGGTCTCCTCGAGGTGGACAGGTCCCGGAGCGGAGAGCACGAGAACGGGGCCCAGCACCCAGACGGCAAGCCGGTTGAATACTCGCCTGCCCCTGCGACCCGAAGGACGCAGCGCACCCGCAACAGCCAAGGAGCCTCGTCGCATACCTACCCTTTCGCCAGTTCCTTGAGAGCCTCCCGGATCAGATCTTTGAGCACGTCCGGTGGAGCATGACCGCGCGCGATGCGTTTCAGCGCCTCCTTGACCTCCGACGCTCGGTAGCCGAGGTTCACGAGAGCAGACAGGGCATCTTCCTGAAGCCGGTCCGTGTCACCGACGACCGCCTGGGAAGGTTTGACGCCGAGCGGATGCAAGCGCTCCACCTTGTCCTTCAGCTCCAAGGCAATCCGTCCGGCGGATTTTTTCCCGATCCCGGGCACCGTCTCGAGCTTGTCCACATCGCCGGCCTGCACCGCCGAGACCAAGTCCGCAACGCTGAGCGCCGACAGGACGCTCAGGGCCAGCTTCGGCCCGATTCCCGAGATGCCCGTCAGCAGCACGAAGGCTTCCTTCTCCTGAGCCGTGAGGAAGCCGAACAGTTGGATGGCATCTTCACGCAGATGCGTATGGATGCACAGGGCGGCATGCTCATCCACGTCCGGGAGTGCGTAGTAGGTGCTCAGCGGGATGAACACTTCGTAGCCGACGCCCTGGACATCGAGCGTGATCTGGGCGGGAGTCTTCGAGGCGAGGCGGCCCGTCAGTGCGGCGATCATGTGAGGGGCCAGGAAGTCATGCCGCTCCGCGTGAACGGGCCTGGAGCACGCAGGCCTGCCACGGCCTATCCGGCCGCAGCCACCTTTTCCATGATCTCATCCGGAATGTCGAAGTTCGCGTGGACTTTCTGGACGTCATCGTGGTCGTCCAGCGCTTCCATGAGCTTGAGCATCTGCTCGGCGTTTTTTTCCTCCAGCTTCACGTAGCTCTGCGGAACGTACGTGACCTCGGCCAGGGACGTCTCGATCTTCGCATCGGCCAGCGCTTTCTTGACCTGGTCGAAGTCCTGGGGCGCCGTGATGACTTCGAAGGTCTTCTCATCCACCTTCACATCCTCGGCGCCAGCTTCCAAGCCCAGCGAGAGGAGACGGTCCTCGTCAACCTTGCCGTGCTCCACGACGAGCAGGCCTTTTTTCTGGAATTGCCAGGCCACCGAGCCGGCTTCGGCCATGGTGCCGTTGTGCTTGCTCAACAAGCTTCTGACCTCGGCGACCGTGCGGTTCCGATTGTCGGTGGTGATCTCCAGCAACAGAGCGGTGCCCCCGGGCCCGTACCCTTCCAGGGTGAATTCTTCGTAATTGACGCCAGGCAGCTCGCCGGTCCCGCGCTGGATCGCCTTCTTGATCGTGTCGCCTGGCATGTTGGCGTCTTTGGCTTTCATGATGGCCAGGCGGAGGCGAGAGTTTCCGTCGGGATCGCCGCCCTGGCGGGCCGCAATGGTCAGCTCGCGGATGATCCGCGTGAAGATCTTCCCGCGCTTGGCGTCCTGAGCGGCTTTATGTCGCTTTGTGGTCGCCCAATGGCTGTGACCGCCCATTGCTGGTCTCCCGTGCTTGAAATCGGGGCAAATGGGTCCCGGGGAATCGAATGGTGTGGTTTTTCTAACACAACCCCGAGAAACGTGTCAACGCGGCCGGTCTACGGCGATGGGGCGGCGAGCGAATTCAGTCGCTCCACGAACTCCTTGGCAAAGGCGTCCCAGGGGGCAAAATCATCGCCGCCGTATTTGGCATGGAGGGTCGGGAACGAGCGGCTCCACTCCATCGCCTCCGCGTAGGCGATGCGGTTCGGAATCTGGACCTGAAACAGCTCCGGAAAGTCGTGACGCTGTCGGGCGCGAAGCCTGACGCGTTCCAGAACCTTCTGGTGCAACGGCAGCCGCGCATCGACTCGGGTGGCCAGCAGTCCCACCGGCTGAAGCCTGAGGTTCTGCAGCGTCGCGATCCGACGGAGATGGTCCAGGAGAGGATCGACGCCGATAAGGGAAATGATATCCGGAACAAACGGGATCAGAACCGCCTGGCTGACCAGGAGCCCGTTGCGGGTCAGGGTGTTCAGCGTCGGCGGGCAGTCGATGAGCACGTAATCGTACCGGGCGAACAACGGAGAGACGAAATCCTTCAGGACGTGCAGAGGGGAGACATCGTAATCGGGCATCTGCCCGATTTCATGCATGCGCTCCATGCGATCGAACAGATCGATCAGCTCGATGCTGCTGGGGATCAGATGGAGGTGTCCCGCGCCGCCGGCCAGGTTGCTCGTGCGGGTCTCGATCAGGTCTTCGGCCGACAGCGCGGCCGAGCCGTTCAGGAGGAACTGAAAGAGGTTGTAGAGGGTCCGCTGGGTCGCGCGCCGCTCCGCCCACCGCAACTGGCTCATGAGGCAGAGCGTCGCGGAGGCCTGCGGGTCGAGATCGATGACCAGGACTTTCAGACGGTACTGGGCGGCAAGGACCTCCGCGAGCGCCACGGTCACCGTGGTCTTTCCGACGCCGCCTTTCAGATTGAGGATGCTGGTGACTAGCGCCATCGCCTGCTCGGCGGGACCATGCCAGGAGGGAACTCCAGAGGCGGCGACTATAGCACGCAGGGGCAGGGCTGTCAAAACGGTGGCCGGCCTGGCTCAGCCCCTACCGGTGTCGCTTGGCGCCCCGGAAGGCATCCACGACGCTCCACAGCGCAAAGCCGAGAACCACGAGCGACCGGACGAGGAATCCCCCCGGATTCTCAGGCTGGATCCCTTGGAACACTTTCAGGATCTCAGCCGACACACCGAGCACGCCATCCAGAATCAGAATCCCTACCAGGAACCCAACTCCCTTGGACCAGTCACGAATATAAAACTGTCCAAGCCCGGGCAGGAGGCCCGACAGCACCGCAGCCAGCACCGGATTTTTTGAGCCTGCAGCAGCCATGACGCGTAAGTATTTAAAAATCCCG
>CAYZKG010000064.1:0-15744 GCA_964478915.1 uncultured Nitrospira sp. | reverse complement strand
GGAGGGCTGAGATTCAAGGATTCGCTATATCCGGAAGGGCTAGCGGCTACCGGAGACCGAGCAACTCGACCTCAAAGGTGAGCGTCGCATTCGGAGGAATGACGTTGCCGGCGCCACGGGCGCCATATCCGAGCTGAGGCGGAATAATGAGCTTCCGCTTCCCCCCAACCTGCATGGTGCCGACTCCCTCGTCCCAGCCTTTGATGACCTGACCCGCTCCGACGCGAAACGAGAACGGCTCGTTGCGATCCAGGGAGCTGTCGAACTTCTTCCCATCCGCGAGCCAGCCCGTGTAGTGCACGGTGGCGGTGTCACCCAGCTCCGCCTGCCGGCCGGCGCCCACCACGAGATCCATATACTGGAGCCCCGATTCGGTCGTCACCATTTTCCCTGCTCCTTTTCCGCTCTCCTGTTCCTCTGCGCCGCCCGTCGCGACGGTACAGAGCGCCACCAGGACCTGCACCAGGATGAAAGACGCTCTGTCCCTGACTCGGGATGAGAACACCGGCCTCCCCTCCTTCGGCGTTGGACCGGGAACCCCGCTCCACGGCTTTACAGCTGGAGCGGGGTGATCGGTTTAATCCGGCTCCGAGAACAGCGCGATGCTGGCGGTATACCCGTGCAGAAAATTGGTGCCGCCGACAGGCCCGATTTCACCTTGTGCGAAGAACCCGGCAAGCGGGACGTCACCGATCCCCTCCTGAATCGCCATCGCATCGTGGTGTGGCCGCCCGAACAGGCCGCGCCCCCGACCGCAACAACTGAACACCAGGCCTCCCAAGACAGGCTTGTCAGAGCGGACCCGCTCGGCGGCCAGCATGAGCTTCAGATCCTCGGTGGCAGAGCGCGCGTCCCGGACATGAAACTGCACCGTCTGCCCTTCGCGCACGACATCTCCGATGGCGATGCTACCGGAGTTGCGATCCGCCCCGATCAAGTTACGGACCAGGAAATCGCCTCGTTCGAACCGGTTGCGGTGCTCGTCCATGAGCACCCCGATGTGCAAGGCTCGGTGCGCCAGGCGCCGATCCGGCTCGGTCAACGACTCGAAGGTCTGTTGCAAGCGCACCAACGCCGGAGTCCCACCCAGCTCCTGGATCACTGTCTTCTCGGCTTTGGTGACGACGAACCGCTCGCCGATCGGCCGGCACCCCTGGGAGATGACGGTTCTGATCTGAACCGGACCGGACAAGGCCACGCCGACCAGGCCGCCTTCATAGACCTCGTCATTCAGAACCAGGCGATTCTCGCCCAAGTCATTGCCGCCGCCGGCCAGGCCCCCGATGGCTTTGGAGCCCGGATAGCGATCCGCCATGAGCGCCAGCACTTCATCGACCGGCGTCGAAAATGGATCGGCGAACAGCAGGAACGTCGGCCGCTCAGGACCGGCACCGAGCCCTTCGGGCCATCCGCTCACCGAGTACCCTTCGTCATGCTGGAGGACGGACAGCCGCACCGGTGTCAGGCGGACGACCGGCAACCGCGCGGCCCACAGCGTCACCGCAGCATCGCCCTCGATCTCTTCCGACTTGGCAAGCACGCCTTCGCCGGTGCAGCCGAGTAAGAGCCCCGGACGCAGTTCCTCGCGGACCGCCGCGCTCAGGGATTCCGCATGGTCGGCATAATGAGACGAAAAGAACAGACAGGCGAGATCCACCGGCTCTGACAGGAGTCCCCTCTTGATGTCCCGGGCCAGCAGGAGCCCCGCTTCGACCGGATTCCCCTCCCGGGACGCCGACACGGCAAACTTCATTCCGACGGGTCGGGCCGCTTCTCTCGATGCGGTGAGCGCGCCTTCAGGCTTGTCTATCACGGTCCCCACGCTCTTCTTTCAGCTTCTGGTAGTAGCGCCACATGAATGAATGATAGTCATCGAGTTGAGCCAAGAGATAGTGCAATTCGGTGGGGTCTTCCATCTCCAGGGCCCGGAGCAACCTCGTCTGGAGAAACTCGGCAAAGCTCTGCGTTTTATCGAGCGCGGTCATCAGTTTTAAGGCGCCACCGATCTGATACTCTTTCATGCTGCCTCGATCCGTTTGTGCTCGGCCTAGGATAGACGTCCGTCCTTGAATATGCAACCGGCGTCGAGCCCCCTAGCGTCTGCCGACCAGCAGAGCGCGGAGACGGTCCAGTGAGATGGCCTCGACGCGCCGCCCGTCTCGGCCAACCATGGTGGTAGCCATGGTCAGAGCATTGAGGATCGCCTCCTCGGTGGCTTCGACGGTGGCGGTGAACAGGGGATTGAGATGGGTGTCAGCGAGATGGGTCATCTGAAAGGTCCGTTCCTGAGGATGGTGCGGGATCGTGTTGCCGGTGGAGAAGGCCAGCATGAAATCGCCGCTGCCGTGGCGTACCGTCGAGCCGGTCCTGGCCAAACCGAGGGCCGCCCGCTTGGCCAGGCGGGAGAGCTGGCGGCTGTCCAGCGGGGCGTCCGTCGCCATAACCACGATAATGGAGCCTTCGCCCCCGGCTCCCCCGTCAGCAGCAGCCGCCGGCGCGGCGCCCTCGTACAATCTTCCCACCGGTATTCCCGCCACGACCAGTTCCTCCCGGCGACCATGATTGGCGTTGACCAACACGCCGACGGTATATCCCCCTTCCTCCGCGGGCAACCGGCGGGAGGCCGTGCCGATTCCGCCTTTGAAGCCGTAAGACACCATGCCGGTGCCGGCCCCCACGCTTCCCTCGGCGACCGGCCCTGCTCCGGCTCCATCCAACGCCTTCATGACATCGTCTTCGGACACATGCCGGCCCTGGCTGTCATTCAGGCGGCTGTCATCACACTCCGCCACGACCGGCGTCAGGGTATCGTCACTGATGCCGATTCCGGGGTAACGCTTGATCATCCATGTCATGACCCCATTGGCCACCCGTGGGACATTCAGGGTGCTCGTGAGCGCGATCGGATATTCCAGGAATCCGGACTCGGCCACCCAGGCAAGCCCGGTCATTTCTCCGGTCCCGTTGAGCACGAAGGCGCCGGCCGGCACCTTCCGGCGCCAGATATCGTCGCGCGGCACCACCACAGTGACGCCGGTGCGCACCGGCCCATCGCCGGGCTTCAACGCGCCATCGCCCCGAATGAGCGTGGTATGGCCGACCTTCACGCCGGCCACGTCGGTGATCGCATTGAACGGACCGGGCTCATACCGCCCGACTGTAATGCCCAGCGCCCGCGCCCGGAGGCGCGGCTCCGGAGACGCGAGCGGTTGCTCACCGGCCCAGGCCGGCACAGCCGCCAGCATCCCGACCAGAACGAGGAGCCTGAACCGGCCGCCTGACACGAGCGCCAGGTACAACTTCCAGGCCTGGCCGGTCGCGAAAATCCAGTTGCCCGGGGGCGTCACCATGGGACCGTCAGAACGGCGACACGCTGTATCGCGTGGCGGCCGTATGGGGAGCAAACGCATGTTCCTGCGCGACCCACCGGCGGTCGAACGTGATAAGGAAGACGTCGGTCCCGAGGCCGCCGGCCGCGAGGATGAGATCGGGCGAGAGCGGCAGCCAGAAACGGAGCGGCCAGCCTAAGTTGATGCGGGACAATTTTGCGTCACGGAAATGATAGACCGCCACGGCGCCGCGATCCGTGCCGCTGAGCTCGTCCGGCACGCCGAGGTGGTGAACCACCTCGGCGAAGGTCGTCTTGCCGGATTCGATAAAGGCCGCGTCGGCCGGCTCTAGAGGATCATTGACGGTCACGCGCGCGAAGCTGACAAAGCCGCAGCCACTCACGGTGAAAAGGACCGCGAGCAGCGTGGTGGTAAGCACACTCAACCTTCTTTGTCTTCCTGACTGTTGCCGAATGGCCAGAACTGAAACTTCATGCGGTCCGTCCGCTTCCCGAACACCACCTCATCCACGACCCCGTCCCGGTTCAGGAAGACGTACAGGTCGTCACTTTTGATGTTCAAGCGGGAGAAGTTCACAATGATGAGGAGCAGGCTGCCGGCCTTGATGTCGTACCGGTAGTACTGCAGCACCTCGCGGCCGTTGACTTCGAGAATACGGTCCGGCGCGCCGAGCGTGGAAACGACTTGGGCGCGGGGCGTCCCCTTTTTGATGCCCGCTATCGCGTCATCTTTAAACTCCTCGCCGATGTTCCCCCTGCTGAAGGAGCAGCCGGTCGCGACGAGAACGAAGACGATCAGGCCGACCAGCGCCGGCTTGCGCAGCACGCCTTTCCTTTCCATTCCTAATGACCTCCTTCACGGCGGAGATGCTCGCCTTGTTGGTGATTCATGACAAAATCTTCTTCAAACACCAGGTATCCGGCAGAGACGAGGCCGAGGCGCTGATACGCCCTCTGCGCGATTTCGTTCTCTTTCTCGACGTACAACCGGATCCCGCACACGTCTCCCTGGGCTCGCGCCATGCCCAGGATCGCCTCATGCATCCGACGGAACACGCCGCGCCGGCGCCAGGGGGGATCCACGTACACGCTCTGGAGCCACCAGAATGTGGCATTGCGCCAATCGCTCCATTCGAAGGTCACGAGGAGCTGACCGACCACGACGGAGACCGGCTCGGACGGGACCTCTGCGACGAGATAACGGCCGCGAGCCGGCGACTCGAAGACCGCCAGCGCCCCCTGTCGCAACCGCTCCGGATCCAGGCGACGTCCTTCGGTCTCCAGAGCCAAGGCGGCGTTGAACTTGACCAGAACATCGACATCGCTCAGGACGGCGGGGCGAACGATGAGCCGATCAACCGACGGCATGCGGACTACTCGGTTCCCTTCCGCTGAGGCGCTGCGGCAGGAAGGCGAGTCAGCCAATCAGGAGCCGGCTTGAAGAGTCCGGCCGAGAATTCCATTTTGATCGCATCCTCCACGGGAAGATTGATCGGGAACGCCTTGGCGGTCGGAACAAAGGCCAGGTAGCCGGTGAATGGATGGATCGCCGTCGGCACGAAGACCATGAGAAGAGGGCCGAGGGTGTTCTGGACCGCAGCGGGGGCCGGACCCATCACGAACCCGAGGGCCCACAGGCCGTCCCGAGGGAATGGAAACACGATGACCGTGCTGCGGCCGAACCGGTGGCGGAAATTGAACAGGTCCGCCATGCCCTTCAGCGTCAGATAAATGCTCCGGACCAGGGGGATGCGCTCCAGCCTCGTTTCGGTCCACTGCAGCAATTGCTGCCCGACCACATGGGTGCCAATCACCCCGGCCAGGAAAATGAGGATGAGCAGCAGGATGACCCCGGCACCGGGCATTTGGGACTCGACGGCCGGCCCCAGCAGCGTGATCGTGACCTCATCCACGGTCGTGAACAGCGCGTACAGGATCAAGAAGGTCCCCCACGCCGGCACCAGGACCAACAGCCCTGTGAGGAAGTATCGCCTGACCTGCTGAAGCCTCGACATGGCGGCAGTCTAGCAGATTCCGAGCAGCCGTTCACGCCTCGACAGGGCCGCTTTTCGTCGGCTCGCACCCTCGTGGGAATCTGCCCATTTAGGCCACGCTTTCTGCACCCGCAGGGCTTCTATCTCCCTAAGGGGGACTCCGCCGCCGGCAGAATGCAACTCTATGCCGTCGCAGTTTCAAAAAGTCGCCAAAAATGCTACCTTGTCAAACTGATGCGTAAGCGAACAGCCAGATCAGTTACAAAACGCCGCTAAAAACGCGGGCTTTCGAAACGGGCGCCGTTATTGGTCACCATACGCGCCTTTCATGCTACAGATTGGGGTGAGGTCATGGACAAGCTCAAAGTAATCCATGACACCGTCGGGCACACGCTGACCGTGTGGCTCGACGATCCGTCCAAGGAGCACGTCTGTGAAGAGACCACTGACGAGGTGATCCTCATGAAGGACGCCAATGGGCGGGTGATCGGCTTCGAGATGCTCCACTACCGGCCAGCCGATGCTGCACCGGGACTGGCGGTGGAAACCGTCGTTCATACCAGCACATGACGAGGCCAAAGAGGAGCCCTAGCAAAGCCCTCCTTTTGACCTCCGGGCTCTAGCCAGCGGGTTGCTCTGCATCCTTCCTCAGACCCCGCCCACCCGGCTGTCTCAGTCCATCGATTCATAAGTTCGATGACCCTTCGACAGGCTCAGGGTCATCCCGAGCGCAGTCGAGAGATAACGAACTTATTCCCTCAGGACGGTGAGCCCGTCGAACCGTCGGGCAACTTTAGCCCTTCCAGGTCTTCTGCTTCCGCCCTTGGTGGGGCAACCCTCCCCCTTAGATGCCATTAGTGGTATGCTTTGGCGACCGAGCGCCCGCTCGCGGGTATACACGTGTTTGGGTCACTGGATGATCCTCACCGACTACCACGCCAAGTACTTCGCGTTTGAGCTGACCAAGCGCTGCCCTTCGGACAGCGTGGAAAAGCTGGCCGGCGCGCAATGAGTCCCCAGGAATCCACCTGTACCGAAACTGGGTGGACCCCAAGGAGAGGCTTATGACGGAGCCAACGATTATCTGTCCGAACTGTAAGACTGAAATCAAACTCACCGAATCGCTGGCCGCGCCGCTCATCGAGGCGACCCGTCGCCAGTACGAGGCACGCCTGGCCAAGAAGGATGCCGAAATCGCCAAACGAGAGGCATCCCTTCGAGAGCAGGAAGACGCGCTTGCCAAGGCAAAGGAGACCATCAATGAGCAGGTGGCCGAGAAGGTGCAGCAGGAACGGGCTAGAATCGCTGCCGAGGAAGTCAAGAAAGCCAAGCTGGCCCTGCAGAACGAGCTGGACCAGAAGACCAAGGAGGTCACAGACTTGCTAGAAGTCATCAAGCAGCGTGATACCAAACTCGCAGAAGCCCAGAAGGCTCAGGCTGACCTCCTCCGAAAACAGCGAGAACTGGATGACGCCAAACGTGAGGTGGAACTCACTGTCGAGAAGCGAGTGCAGGCGGGGCTCGCCGTAACCCGTGAGCGGGCCAAGAAGGAGGCGGAGGAAGCACTCAAACTCAAAGTAATGGAGAAGGAGCAGACCATTGTCTCGATGCAGAAGCAGATTGAAGAGCTGAAGCGCAAGGCCGAGCAGGGGTCTCAGCAACTACAGGGTGAAGTCCAAGAACTCGAGCTCGAAGCCCTCTTGACTGCAAGGTTCCCCCACGACACGATCGAACCGGTGCCGAAAGGCGAGTACGGGGGCGACGTCTTGCAGCGCGTCATTGGGCCGTTGGGTCATCCCTGTGGGAGTATTCTCTGGGAATCGAAGCGTACTAAGAACTGGAGTGAAGGTTGGCTCGTGAAGCTCCGCGAAGACCAGAGGGCGGCGAAGGCGGAAGTTGCCGTGATCGTCAGCCAGGCGCTACCCAAGGGCGTGGAGACCTTCGAACTGATCGAGGGTGTCTGGGTCACGCACCCCAGGGCCGTCCTTCCGGTCGCTGTATCGCTTCGCCAAACGCTCATCGAGGTCGCATCAGCTCGAAAGGCATTGGAAGGACAGCAAACAAAAATGGAGATGGTCTACCAGTACCTGACCGGTCCGCGCTTTCGGCAACGTGTCCAGGCCATTGCGGAGGCGTTCTCCTCAATGCAGGAGGATCTCGACAAGGAGAAGAAAGCGATCACGAAGCAATGGGCCAAGCGAGAGGAACAGATTGAACGGGTCATGCAGGCCACCGTCGGCATGTACGGCGACTTACAGGGCATCGCGGGCAAGACCTTGCAGGAGATCGAAGGGCTGGAACTGCTGGCGTTGAATCCACCAAGGGTCGAAGGAGAAGAATCGACCGGGCAGTAAGTGGCGTCTGAATTGCTCAATCAATAGCAACTACAGCTTGGCCAAGTAGAAGCGTTAACTTGTTACTATCCAAGCTACACGTCAAGAACTATCGGGGGCTCCTGGATGTTGAGATTCCGATGTCCCGGTTTGGCTGCCTGATTGGCGAGAACAACGCAGGAAAGTCGTCCACTCTTCAAGCCCTTTCCCTCTTACGCTCTGGCGCGACGCTAAGCCGAGCGAACTTCTTCGACGATTCAGACGAGATACGCATCGCGCTGACTCTCACTAATATTACCGACAGCGACCTCGCACGCCTGGCCGAAGAACACCGCACAAAGATCGTGGCGATTCTCCGAAACGATTCGATAACACTTGGCCGGATCTACGGATCGGATGGCAAGAGCAAGCTAAAGTATATTGCCATGATGCCGAAGGAAGAGCGCTTCTCGTCCGCTAATCTCGACGCCCTTGTTAAGGGGAAGAAAGCCGGCAAAGCGTTCGCAGCCGAGGTGATCGCTGTGTTCCCCGAGATATCAGGCACAGTGACAGCCACTATGAACCAAGGAGAGGTTCGCGGCGTCCGTTGCGCACTACCCTGAGGCAAGCCACCCCTTGATCGCCTCGATGAACTCCGCCGCCCGTTGCACGACCACCTCAGCGTCTGCCTGACTGATCTCTGCCGGTGCCTCGTAGTCGGCTGACTGTCTGGCGCGGTACGCGTCCAGCAGATACCGGTGGAATTTCGGATCGAGCCGCCCTGTCTTGGCGAACCGTTCGCCGAACGCTCCGTGCACCGCGCCGTGGGAAGAGAAGGGGCGTAGAACATGGCGTAGTAGGAGCGCGACACCGCAATTTCCGAATGGCCTGAGTGAAGGAGATCCTGGGAGGCGAGAAGATTCTCAGTGGCCTTGGTCAACAACGCCTCGGTCTGGCCCTTCATCCGACCTCAATACCCTCACGGTGCAGGCTCTTCGCGAGCAACGTCCGTTGGCGTTCCCAGTCGGAATTCCGGACCGGGATCAGCGAGATCGTGATCCCGTGTTTGAGCGACAGTTCCGCGACGAGTGCACCGGTCCGGTCGATGACCGGCCACGGACGTTCGAAATCGTCGAGTACCGCAGCGACATCGAGGTCCGAGCCCGGACGAGCCGAACCTCTGGCATAGGATCCGTAGAGGACCAGGTGGTGGAGGTTGTTCCCATAGAGCGCCACCAAGCCCGCCTTGAGGTCAGCGAGAGCGGCTTCGACCTTCACGTGATTCAGGATGGTGTGCGGACTGATTGCCCTCATAGAAAGACGCCTCTCGAAGCTGATTGCTTGAGACGAGTCTGAGCCTACACAATGAGTGTCGAATTGTCCAGCGAGCGCATCGCCCTGTGTCGCCGCAGGAAGTCCGAAGAGGTTCCCAGGGGGCAGAAAACGTCCGGGGAGTGGGTTCCAGGCGATGACCAGCGTTGTCAGCGTGCTCGGCCTGCGGCGAGCTCAGCCGAGCGGTCGAGTGATCAGTCGAGTCAGGCACCGAAGTGACAATGGGTGGGAGTCCGCTTGATCTCGTCCGCAGATTCGTCTACTCTAGGGACGCTGCTAGCCTGATACGGATAAAGAGGAGACCATGGGGGAAACGAAAGAGTCCGGAAAGGTGAACATCGACAAGGAACTGCTGGCGATCCTCTGTTGTCCTGAAACCAAGCAGGACGTGGCGCTGGCTGATCCCGCCCTGATCAGCAAATTGAACGACCGGATCGCCAAAGGGGAACTGAAAAACAAGGGCGGCCAGGCGGTCACCGAGAAACTGGATGGCGGGTTGATTCGAGCCGATAAGAAGGTGCTTTACCCGATCAGGGAAGACATTCCGGTCATGCTCATCGAAGAGGCCATTCCCCTCGAAGACTCTTAGCTCGTCCAAGGGGCAGTAGCGATCTCGCCACCGACGCTCGCTAACCCTGCAGACATGCCGACGTAGCTCCCAGGCCGCGCAAAGGTCGAGGCCAACCTTTTTATCTGCTGCCCGCTCGTTCGGTTGGTTCAGGGAAGGAACAGCCGGACTTCCTGTCGGTCTTTTTCGGTCTTGGAGCCCGTCGAAGTCCCGCACTGGATGCAGAGATACTCGTAGAGATTCCCGGTCGGCAGCACCAGCAGCAGCCGCTCGCGGGCGGGGGTGGCCTGCCCGCACCTGGGACAGTACAGCATCGAGGCCGTGAAGGAGCCGTATTGCTCTCGCTCGGATTCGCGGCTCTTGGGCGCGTTGGGCCCTTGCGGACGATTCGGACGCTTCGGTGGGCGGAACATGGGCGGATTGTAGCCAAGAGATTCAGAGGCGGTCAAGGCTGGGCTGGGCATCAGGCATGGCCAACGTCATGCGCTGTCGATGGACTCGCGAATGATGTCCTTGTCAGGGCTAGGGGGTCGGTCGAGGTCGCGGGCGGTGCCGGTGCGGATGGGCAGACCATCGTGGAAGATGACGTAGGTCGAAGGAATGGCCGGAACGCGTGGGCCCGGCAAGATGACGCCGATCAAGTTCAGCGGGTCTGCGCCACAGATTTTGATCTCGTGAGGGATCCGTTCCCCGGAAGGGGATCGGCGCAGCGCCCGCAGCGATTCGACCGCCTCGGGCAGCGCGAACTGCTCGCCGGTAAATCCGCTGACGAACCGGCCGCCTCGGACCTCCCCGCGCAACTCCAATCGCCGGTACTGCACCAGGAGGTCCCGCCATGCCGGCGCCAATGAGTCCCGGCCGAGCAGATCCCGGAACACCACGCCGTATCGCCGCAACAGTTGCCGGGCGACCTGCTCCAGGATCGTCCCCTGGGTGAGAGCTGTCCCATCGCCGTCTCGCTTCAGCAGGGCCCATCGGCCGACCCCGTGCCGGGGACGTCTGGCCCGCTCACGGCCCTCGCCTCGCCGGCGATGCGGGTCCAACAAGGCCCGCAGACTATCGAATCCGTCGGCCGTCACCAGGCCCGCCGCCACCAGTTCCCACAAGCCGCTCTCGACTTCCGAGGCAAGGTGGCCGCTTCCTTTGACCACATCGGCAAAGAAGCTCGCTCCGTGCTGCGACAGGTATCGCCGAATCTCCTCGGCGATCGGGCTGATCACCTGAGCGGCATCCGGAGAGCCGGGCGCCCCGAAGGCGGTCAAGAGCCAGGCCGCATCTTCACGGGGAAAGAGGCTGATCGGCGCGACGCTGGTCGGCACGATGCGCCGTGGCTGGTTCTGATCCGGTTCGGCCTCCACCCGGGGGTGAGGCGTGAGGCGGCCCCAGGCGATCGCGCCACTCAAGCACAGCCGGTCCAGCAACTCGGGATCGTATTTCGCAAGCCGCAACGGAAGCAGAGAGCGCTCCCAGGCCGAGGCGGCCGCTTCAAATCCAGCGAGCTGCCCGATGATCTGCTGCAGGCCCGCTTCGCCGTGCAGGCGCGACCCCGGCAGGAGATGCTGCCACTGAAACAAGAACCGCATAAAGTCCGCCGCCGTCACCGGTTCAATTTCCTTCCGCAGCATGCCGATCGTGAGGCGGTGGATCCGTGCCAGCAACCGGCGATCGCACCATTCCACGGAATCCGGTGAGGGGTGAGGAGTGAGGGGTGAGGGGTCAGAAACTGCCTGGGGCCTGAACCGGCCCCGTAGGACCTGTCCTTGCGCCTCCAGCGCGACGAGAGAGGCCGTGACGAGGTCGGCTGGCAGATGGAGGCGCCGGATAAGCTCCTGGGCGGTCGTCGGACCGGTGCACTCCAGCCATCCTTGGACGATGGCGCGCGCGGCGTCCTGCCGGTCCGGTGGAAGTTCAGGCTCGAGGGTGTCGAGCAAAGGGCTCCAGGAAGCCTCGGGAAAGACCGCGCGGACGGTGGAGAGGTGCTCGGCGGCGACCCAGCCCTGGAAAGGTCTTGCGGCGCCTCCTTCCCCGATGGTCAACACGGTGGCGCGTCTCTCCTGGGCTAACGCCGAGAGGTATCGCGCCCACCCGCTGTTCCGGACGCGTTCGTCGTCTTCCGGGACCCAGACCAGGGTCAACAGCGCGTCGTGCAGCTCGTCGGCATCGCGGACGACCGGCCAGGCTTCCCCCGCGACCTCGTCGATCGCGGACGACGACAGGGCGCCGATCTGCCCCGCCAGCTCGGACGGAAGCGTCCGGCGCATCTCCACGGCCCGGGCGCGGCGCTCTTCCAGCGGCGCGTCATCGAGATAGGCATACGGGTTGGCATTGAGGATTTCGTGGCAGAACGGAGAAGGCACGGGCGTCTCGACCGCCACGCAGCGGATGACGCCCTGCTCAATCTGCCGCAGCACGGCGACAAACCCTTCGAGATCCATCGCCTCGGTGAGGCAGTCCCGCATTGTTTCCCGGATCAAGGGATGATCTGGCAGCGGGATGTCGCCATTCGGCCGATTGTCCTGGCAAGCCAGTGCCGCCGGGAAGATCGCAGCGAGCAGGTCCTCGGCGCGCATTCGCTGGATCTGCGGCGGGACCCGTCGCCCGTTGGCAAACCGCAGCAACGCCAAGGCCCTCGTCGCGTTCCATCTCCAGCGGCTGGCGAACATCGGCGCCGCCAATACCGCCTGCTGGAGCACTTCACGCACGGTCTCGGAGCGCAGAAACCCGAACACGGACTCCAACGGAAAACTGTGCTGCTCGCTCAACGACAGCACGAGACCTTCGTCCGTCGCGGCGGCCTGCAGCTCGAAATCGAAGGTCGCGCAGAACCGCTTTCGCAGCGCCAAGCCCCAAGCGCGGTTCACGCGCCCGCCGAAGGGCGCATGCAGCACTAACTGCATCCCGCCGCCTTCGTCGAAGAACCGTTCGGCCACGATGGTTCGCTGGGTCGGCACCGTTCCCAGCACCGCGCAGCCGGCGCTGACATAGGCTGCCGCTTGCTCGGCGCCGCGGCGGTCCAACCCGCATTCGGATTGAAGCCAGGCGACGGCGTCACCCCCCTCGTCTTCACCTCTCCCATCACCCGTTGCAACGGACCGAGCAACGGGTCCCCGGGAGAGGGAGGAGTGAGGGGCGAGCAGGCGCTCGATCTCTTCCCGCACCGCTGCCACCTCGGCCGACAGCTCGACGGTGCGCGCCGGCGCTTCGCCGCGCCAGAACGGAATGGTCGGCGGCGCGCCATGCGCGTCCTCGACGCGGACCTTGCCGGTCTCCACGCCTCGGATCCGCCACGACGAATTCCCCAACAGGATGATATCGCCCGCCAGACTCTCCACCGCGAAATCTTCATCCAGCGAGCCGACCACCGTGCCGTCCGGCTCGGCGATGACCGCATAATTTGCGGTGTCCGGGATGGCGCCGCCCGAGGTGATGGCGGCCAGGCGCGCTCCCCTGCGGGCACGAACGCGGCGATTGATCCGATCGTGGTGGAGGAAGGCTCCGCGCCGGCCTCGCCGCGTGGTGAACCCTTCCGCGAGCATGCGGACGACCGCATCAAAGTCGCGACGGTTCAGGGCTCGGTACGGATAGGCCCGCCGGCAGAGCGCAAACAGATCGTCTTCGCGCCATTCCTGCGTCGCCGCCGCCGCGACGATCTGCTGCGCGAGGATATCCAGCGGCTCCGGCTGAACCTCGACGCGATCCAGCGTTCCGGCTCGGATGGCCCGCACCAGCGCAGCGCACTCCACGAGCTCGTCTCGAGTCGTGGCGAACAGGCGGCCCTTCGGCATGGCTCCCAACCAGTGTCCCGACCGGCCTATCCGCTGCAGTGCCACGGCGATCGCTCGCGGCGAGCCGATCTGGCACACGAGGTCCACGGTTCCGACGTCGATCCCCAGCTCCAGCGACGCCGTAGCGACCACCACTCGAGTCTGGCCCCGCTTCAGCCGCTCCTCGGCCGAGAGGCGAAGCTGCTTGGAGAGACTGCCATGGTGGGCCGCGACGACCCCGGAGCCCAGCCGTTCGTTGAGGTGATGCGCGACCCGCTCGGCGAGCCGCCGCGTGTTGACGAACACCAGCGTGCTCCGGTGCTCGCACACCAACTCCGCGAGGCGATCGTAGATGTCCCCCCAGATTGCATTCGTCGCAACAGCGCCCAACTCATCTTTTGGCACCTCCACCCCCAGATCGAGCTCGCGCCGATGCCCGATGTCGATAATTGTCACGTCGTTCGTCGCTCGTATCTCGTCGTTCGTGTCCCTCTTTACCAGAGGCGCTTCACGCTTCACGAAAGACGATCCGGCCCCGAGGAGGAAGCGGGCAATCGTGTCGATCGGTCGCTGCGTAGCCGACAGGCCGATCCGCACGGGCTTGGATCTCATGCCCTCCTCCAGCCGCTCCAGCGACAGGGCCAGGTGGGCCCCGCGCTTGTTCGGAGCCAACGCGTGGATCTCGTCCACGATCACGGTTTGTATGCCTCGAAGGAGAGCGCGGCTTTTCTCGGCGGTCAGCAGCAGGAAAAGCGATTCCGGCGTGGTGATCAGGATGTGGGGGGGCTGACGGAGCATCCGCTGCCGATCCGAGACCGGCGTGTCGCCCGTTCGCACCGCGACACGGATCTCCGGCATCAGCAGCCCGGCCTCCAACGCCGCCTCGGCGATTTCAGCCAACGGCTGCTGGAGATTTTTCTGAACGTCGTTACTCAGCGCCTTGAGGGGAGAGACATAGAGGACCTGGGTGCGGTCCTCCAGCTCGCGGCTGACGCCCTGTTTGAAGAGCCGATCAAGGCAGGAGAGGAAGGCAGCGAGGGTCTTGCCTGAGCCGGTGGGCGCCGAGATCAAGGCATGCCGCGCCGATGCGATGACGGGCCAACTCCGGGCCTGAACCTCCGTGGGCACGCCGAACCGCTTGGCGAACCAGTCGGCGATAACGGGATGGAACCCCGAGAGCGACATCTACGCTTCGGAGCGAGGTTGCTCTCGCCCGGCTTTCAGCAGCCACCAGAGCGAGCGGCAGAGTTGGACGGCGAGATAGACCGCCAGGCCGAGCAGGAGCGCATAGGTACCCGCACGCGACCACGGCCAGACCTCGGGCTTGTGCAGGATGATACCCAGGACGATGTGGCCTCCCAGCCCCATCGAGATCGCAAAGATGATCCACTCCCGAGCGATGGCTTGTCGATTGGCAGGTGGCATGGCCTGCTTCGTATAAGCCCGTGAAGCGTGAAGCATACCTGACGCTTCACGAGCAAGGCGCGATGTTCAAGTCGAATGGGCGGTCAGACAGGGCTTTTGGCGGACTCGATTTCGGTGGCGGTGATGAGGCTGGACAGGTAATCGGAAACGAAAATCAAGGCCTCTTCCCGTCCATCCGCCCGCCGACCCTTCTCGCGGCGTTGAACCGAGAGCTCATGATCCAGATCGGATTTGACGTCGGTCAGGACCCGTTGAAGCGAAGAGGGTGAGAGATTCGCGTCCACGTCTTCCAGTTCCTGGCAGCGATCCAACACCCAATTGAGACCCTCGATCCTGCCGGCATAATGCTCTTGATCTGCCGCATCGATCCGAGCCATCGTGGTGGCAAAGGTCTGCGCTTCGTAGATCAGGTTGTAAAAGCTCGACACTGCGCGCTGTAGCGTTGAATTCATAAGTTTTTCCTCATGAAATCCGTTGTGAGCAGGCTCATTATACATGAGAGCAACGCTAGTGTCACAATCTCTTTTTTGGAGGGTTGCCTAGGTAAACAGCAGGGCGTGAAACTCGTTCATGAAGCCGTAATACAGGGGGGCAAAATCCTTGAGGCTTTCGGGGCTGGTCTCTTTGAGGCGCTTGAAGAAGACGACCTGGTAACGGGGATCGAGCTGTTCGAGGAGCTTGCCTAGCCCCGCCATCGTATAACTCCCGGCCGGAACGCTCAGCACGTAGTGCACCAGCCGCTCGACGAATTGTTCGGCGATATAGTCGCTGGTGATGAGCCCCTCCGGAAGCTTGCCGGTTTCCAGGTATTCGTGGAACGGCACCGCCTGGGCGGCAAAGGGCATCGGTGTCGGTTGCGGCATGCCCACACACTGTACCCAAGCCCCGGAACAGCGTCAAGCCGACGCGACCGGCCTCTGAGGCAGCGAGTGAGCTTAAATAGAGAAGGGGCAGAGGCTCGTGTGAGCCTCTGCCCCTGGGACCCGGCGGGGCGGGGGGC
>CAYZKG010000063.1:0-15773 GCA_964478915.1 uncultured Nitrospira sp. | reverse complement strand
TCCAAGCCCTTCGTCCCGATCCTCTTCTTCTTTGGCGGCGTCACCTACGATACCCTCACGCTGACCCGCATCGACCGCTTCGTGGACAACCTGATCCTGATGGCGTACCTGGCGGTGCTCGGGGCCCTCATCGTCGTGACTCTTCGACCCGGCCCACACCCCGGCTTCCTTGCAGGGATGACGCCCTATGCTCCGATGGCGATCCAGTTCTTGTTCGGCAGCCTCTTCAGCGCCTACGCGATCTTCTACTCTCAGAGCGCCTCATGGACCGCTACGGCGGTCTTTTTCCTGGTCCTGGTGGCACTGCTCGTCGCGAATGAGTTCCTCAGGGAGCGGCTGTCGAACGCGACGCTTCTGCTGAGTCTCTACGCGCTGGTGACCTTCAGCTTCTTCACCTTCTTTCTTCCCGTGCTCGCGGGCTTCATGCACACCGTTCTCTTTCTGATCGGGGCCGTGCTGAGCGCAGGGATCTCACTGGGCATGGCGAGGCTGCTGTCCCGAGGCAACTCCGCCGGGACGCAGCCCTCCGCTCAGCGATCGGGCGTGCCCGCTGTCGCGTTGGTCGGCGTGCTCGTGGTGTTTTACTTCTTGAACTGGATTCCGCCCGTGCCGCTGTCGCTCAAGTTCGGCGGGATGTACCGGAGCGTCTCGAAAACCGACGGCCGATTCCTGCTGACCTACGAGAAAGGATCGTGGTACCAGTTCTGGAAGCGCTCGGATGATCCGCTGCCATCGTCCGTGTCCGCCTACTGCTTTACCGCTGTGTTCGCGCCGGTCGACCTGCGGACGACCATCTATCATCGGTGGCAATACCGGCCAGACCGCGAGAGGGCCGGCGCCTTCACGACAGCCGACCGGATCGGATTCCCCATCTCCGGAGGGCGGGAGGAAGGCTACCGCGGCTATACCGTGAAGCAGCGTCTCGTGCCAGGAGACTGGCGCGTGGACGTGGAGACGGCGGACGGCCGCATCATCGGCCGGATCGCGTTCAGCGTGACGGAGCCGACCGGCGTGCCGGTTGAAACCGAGACCCTGGCGTACTAGAACTCCGGGCTGGCCGATCAATCCGGCAAGGGATGTCCTTTGGTCTCGGGCGCAAAGGGCAGCACCGCCAGACCGATCAAATAGATGAGAGCCACGACGCTCGCAGCCGCTCCGAAGCTGCCCAGCGCGGTCACCAGGAAGCCGGTCGTGAACGGGCTGAGCGCCGCCAGCACCCTCCCGGTGTTGAAGCAAAATCCTGCGCCGGTCGCGCGGAGATGAGTCGGGTAGAGCTCCGGGAGATAGATCGGAAACCCGCTGAAGATCCCGTTGTTGAAAAATCCCAGCACCGGCAGCAGCATCAACACATGGCTGTATCCGCCCGGGATGAGAAAGGTGGCCGGCAGCATGACGAGACTCCCGGCGCACATCAAGGCAAAAACGGGCCGGCGCCCGAATCGGTCCGCCAACGGCCCGAAGCTGAGATAGCCGACCAGCGCGCCGCAATTCAGCGCCATGATCGCGTAACTCACGTATTCGGCCACCGTGGCCGACGCCACCCCCCGCATCTCCGGCAATTCCCGGATCAGTGTCGGCGTCCAGTTGGTCGCCCCCCATAGTCCGAACACCGCCACGAACGCCAGGAGCGATCCGACCGCCGTCGAGCGCCGAAGGTCAGGCCGAAACAACTCGAAGAGTTTCGGCCGATGAGGAGAGACCGCCTGCCGTTCCCGTGAACGCGCAGCCGACCATCGTGGAGATTCTTTCACAAATAAGCGGACCAGCAGTGCCACGACGGCCGGCATAATTCCCACCAGAAACAGCATGCGCCAGCCGTGTCCCCGCAAGAGCAGATTGAAGGCCGCAGCCAAAAAAAATCCGGCAGCCCACGCGGACTGCAGAACGCCGGCCGCCTTCGCGCGCTTTTCCTCAGGCCAGACCTCCGCCACAAGCGCGGCGCCCGCCGCCCATTCCCCTCCGATCCCGATGGCGGTGAGAAAACGATAGACGGCCAGATGCCACCAGTTGTCCGAGAGCGCGGCCATGCCGGTGAAGACCGAATAGATCAGAATCGTTGCGATGAGGGTCCTCGTCCGCCCGACGTAATCGGCGATCATTCCGAACAGGACGCCCCCGAGGGCCCACCCGATCAGGAAAATCGAGAAGATGATCCCACCGTACCACGCAATGGCCTCCTGCCCGACCGGCACGCCGGCCTCAGCCCGGAGCAGTTCGCCCAGCGCTGGATGCAGCACAATCGCATAGATCGTGGCATCCATGGAATCAAACACCCATCCCAGCCAGGCCACCGTGAGCACCAGCCATTGGTAGGGTGTCACGCCTTCCCGCCAGGACACCGACTGTGTCATCCACCACCCTCCGTACTTTCCGTACTTTCCCGGAAAAAGCGGCGCACAGTGTATCACAGACGTCCTGCAGCAAGCAGTTGACTTCGCTGCGCGTTTCTACCATCCTTCTCGCAGACGGCGCGACGGCGATCGGGTTCATCTCCATGAGAGAGAGGAGGCTGGGATGAGAGCGCAGATCCTATGGGTCGGAAGCCTGATGCTGGCCGGGACGGTGCTGATCGGCGCCTCGGAGGCTCCGACCGGGAAGGACGGCGCTCCGATGGTGTTGATCCCGGAAGGGACCTTCCTCATGGGCAGCAACGAAAGCCTTCCGAATGAACGCCCCGAACATAAAGTCTGGCTTGATAGCTATTATATCGATCAGTACGAAGTGACGATGACCTTGTACGCCAAATTCCTGGAAGAGACCAAACGGCGGCCGCCACCCCTGTGGGACGAGGATGCCGTCATATCGAGTGGGAACCGACCGGCTGTCGGAGCGACGTGGGAGGATGCCGACGCTTACTGCCGCTGGGCCGGCAAGCAGCTCCCCACAGAGGCTCAATGGGAAAAGGCCGCACGAGGCACAGACGGGCGGAGGTACCCATGGGGACACATGCAGCCGTTCGTGGATATCGCCAACTACAATCGCGGCCAGTGGGTGAGTTACGCCATTACGCTGCAGCCGGTCGATACCGGCGTGGAGGGGATGAGCATCCGGCACGGGACCAAGACGGGCGGCAGAAGTCCGTACGGCCTCTTTCACATGGCAGGGAACGCGGCGGAGTGGGTCGCGGACTGGTATGACCGGGAATACTACCAGAAGGGCCCCGAGCGGAATCCCAAGGGACCGGACACCGGCGAGAAGAAGATTATCCGGGGGGGATCCTGGGCGGACCTGCCGGTCGGCATCCGGACTTCGATCAGGATCGCGGCCGAGCCGGACTTCCGGGATCTCACCATCGGGTTCCGGTGCGCCCTCCCCAAGCAGTAAGGAGTGAGGGGTGAGGGGTTACGTGACTTTGTGCTTGAGATCGGCGATTTGCGAGACGGTCCCGATGACCACGAGTGTGTCGCCGGCGCGGATCTGACGATCGAGCGCGGGGTTCACCTCATAGGTTCCGTTCGCCAGCCGGAGTGAGACCACGAGCGCTGAATTGCCCTGGGTGCCTTTCACCTCCCTAACCGGTTGTCCGGCACATTTCGAGCTCGGTCCGACCTCGATCTCTTCGAAGCGAATCACATCGCCATCCCCGCGCAGCATGTGATCCAGAAAGCCCACCACGGCGGGCCGTACCATCTCGGAGGCCATCCGGAGGCCCCCGATGACATACGGATTGACCACCGCCGAGGCGCCGCTCCGAATGAGTTTTTGCCGGACCTGTGCGTCGATCTCTTCGGAGACGATCCTGATCTGCGGGTTTAACCCCCGTGCCGCCAGGGCGACGAAGGCATTGTCACGGTCGGAAGGCAGTGTCGCGAACAATCCTTTGGCCCGCTCGATGCCCGCGTGCTGGAGTACGGCATCCTGGGTCGCATCGCCGAAGATCACCAACACCCCCGCATCGGTGAGTTCCTGGCAAACAGCCGGATCCTTGTCGATCACCACAAAAGGCCGCTGGGTCTTCGTCAGCTCCTCGGCGATCGCCCGCCCGGCGTGACTCACGCCACAGAGGATGTAATGGTCCTGCAAGGTGTCGATGTGCTTATTCATGCGGCGTCTCCTCAGTGCGCCCGTCAGCTCGCCCTCGATGATGAGGGCGGTGAGGCTTGAGAGGGTCCAGGCCAGCACGCCGATTCCGCTGAAGATCAGCGCGATGGTGAAGACCCGTCCCGCCGTGGACAGCTCATGCGTTTCGCCATATCCGACTGTGGCCAGCGTGATGACGGTCATGTAGAGGCCGTCGAACAGGGGCCAACCTTCAATCAGGGAGTATCCGGCAACCCCTCCTGTCAGCAGAATGAAGATCGCCGTCCCGATCTTGATGAGTTTTGCGCGAATTTCCTGCTGAAACGATTCCGGTCGAGCCTTAGGCATCTGTTACTCTTAGCTGTCACATGATTTCTTAGCCTATATGCGCCGGCCCACCCGATTTCACCAGCATAGCGGAGGTCTCACGGAGTCGCTCGCTGAGAATCCGCGCCAGGTTGCGAAACAGCTTGGCGCCGGTAAACGGGAAGCGCTTCCGGATCCGGTCCAGCGCGTCGAAATCCAGGCAGAGCACTTCGGTGGGCTCCTCCGCCCGCACGTCGGCTGAGCGCCGGCCGTCCGACGTCAGACCGATCATCTCGCCGAACACTTGCCCGGGCCCGAGGACAGCCAGGGTGCGAAGCATCCCGTCCGGGCCGACATCCGCCACCCGGACCTTGCCGGTCACGACCATGTACATCTCGGCTCCGGCTTCGCCTTTCCGCAGCACATAGTCTCCGCCGTTCAGTGTCTGCAACCGGCCCAGGAGCGTAACCTTGCGGCCCTCCCAGCGGCTGAGGCCGTGGAACAGAGGGGCGGCTTTGAGCGGGTCCATGTTCATTTTCAGCAGCAGCATGTCCCACAGCGTCACGAGCTGCGTGGAATACATGAGCAGCGGTGTGATCATCAATTCAGTCATGGCTGCCAGCAGCATGACGACCGCCGAGAGGATACCGAAGTAAAACGTGGGGACGAAGTTGGAGAGCGTCAGAGCCACAAACCCGCCGGCCAGCGCCAACGAGATATAGATGATCGGTTGGCCCTGCGCCTTCATGGTGTTGAACATGGCCACCTTCTGGTCGTGGTGAGCGTTCAACTCGCGGCTGTACCGCACCATGTGATGGACCGTATCATCCACCGCAATCCCGATGGCAATGGTCGCGATGAGCGCGGTTCCCGTATTGAGCGGGATGTCCACAAGCCCCATGAGCCCGAAGTTCAGGAAGATCGGGATCACGTTGGGGATCAGCGAGAGGAAGCCGGCTTTCAGCGACATGAAGAGCATCGAATGGAGCAGGCCGATGATCACAAACGTGGAAGAGAAGCTGGTGACTTCGTTGATGGCCATGAAATCGGCCGCGTTGTTGATGAGGATGCCTTCTCCCGTGTAAGTCACCGTGGCATCCTTCGAGAACGTCTGCGCGATGTACTGATCCAGGCCTTCAAGCAATTGTGACAGCTCCCACGAGCTTGTGATGTTGTGGCGCACCACAATGTTGGCCGTGGAGTAGCTGTAGTCCACGTATTTGGCCAGGTCCTTGCCGTCGAGCGTCAACAGGTACTGAGCGATGAGGTCGCTGTCGTCCGGGACCGCATCGAATGCCGGATTCCCCGCGTTCATCTCCCGGTGCATCTTTCTGAGGTAATCGGCCACCGACACGCTTTTGTCGATCTGTCCGGTACCGGCCAGGAACTCCTGAAGCCCGACGATCTTCTTGAGCATCTCTGGTTGTTTGATTCCATCCTCACGACCGGTCTCCACGATCACGTAAAAGTTGACCGCCCCGGCCAGTGACCGATGGAGATCCTGCGTCCGCTGCCTGATGAAGGAGCTTTCCGGAAAGTAACTGATGAAGTCCGTATTGACCTTCAAGTTGTACCATCCGATCAGGGAGCCGGTTACCAGCACGGCGGTTACCAACGCGATCGTCCACCGATGGCGCAGATTGAATCGGCCCAGTCGCTCCATGAGGTTCGCAAGACCCGCTGAAGGGGCCTCCTGCTCGAACGCCACCGCCTTGAGGCGCCGAGGGACCGGCCACAGTTGCAACAGCGTCGGCACGAGCACCATCGTTACGATGAAATTCGATGAGAGAGCCAGCGAGGAGGCCTGACCGAACTGGATGAGCATCGTGATGTCGCTCGTAACCAGGCTGCCGAACCCCACGACCGTGGTGACGGTTGTAATCAGCATGGGAAGGGCCGAGTGCTCCGCCATGTGGCGCACCGCCGCGACTTTGTCCATGCCCTTCTCCAGCGCCTGGTGATACTCCGAGAGCATGTGCACGTCTTCGGTAAAGCCGATGGCGATCAACAGGGAAGGAATGATCGCGGTGATGACGTTGACCGGGATGTCGAACAGGGCCATCCAGCCGAGGCCCCAGGCGATGCTGACGATCCCCGTGACGATGGGGACCACGACCCCTTGCAGCATGCGGAACGCCAGCAGCAGAATGAAGAGCAACACGGCCAGGGAAATGGGAATAAGATTCACCTGGTCCTGCCGGATGTACTCGCCGAATGTCACCTTCGTGATCGGGCCGCCGATCTGGTAAATCTGCAGTCCGGAGGCGGCTTCGGCCTTGATCAAAGTCTCCACGTGAGCGGAGAACCGTCTATTGAATTCCTTGTCCGCGGGGTTTGCATCGGTATAGGCATTGATGGCTGCCGCGGTGCCCTGGGCGTTGACGATGTTCCCGACGAAGATGGGGCTTCCCAGCGCGTCGGCCCGGATCCGAGCGATGCTCTCCGGATCGGAGGGCACGACCGGGCCGATGAGAGGTTCGGTGTTGAGCGAATCGCCTTCTCCCTTGATGTTGTTGACGGTGGTGAGGCTTTCCACCCGAGAGACCCCGACAAAGCGCTCGATCCCGTCGGAAATGCGTTTGATACTCTGCAGGACCGGTTCGGTGAAGACCGTATCGGCCTTGACGAGCACGATGGTGAGATTGTCGCTCCCGAACTTTGTTTTGATCTTTTCGTAAAAGACTTTCGACGGGTCCTTCTCCAACATCAGCCCTTCGGCGGAGGTATCAAGCACCAGCTTGGGAATCTGAAGGGCGAAAAAGACGGTTAGCAACAGGATCGTCGCCGAGCTGACCAGCCAGTGATCGACGATCCAGCACATCATCCGTTTCATATTGGCGCCTCGCGATACTCTTGACAGCAGGCCCGAGACTACTCGGCTCCACGCTCCAACGCGGCCTCGGTGAACATATTGCCTTTGAGGCCCTTTTCCTGCGCCCGGGACTCGATCGCGACCAGCGTCTTGGTGCCCGCCTGCATGTCGCGCATCTCGATCTCGTTCGCCCGCCAGACGCTCCCCTTCACGTTCACGAGCTTGCGATCCGTCTGGACCTTCTCAAGCTGGCCTTTCTTGTCGTAGAACTCGCGCTTCACCGTGTAGTAGTTATCCTTCCGGATCCACAGCTTCCGCTTGGTATAGCCACTCTCCGCCGCCTGCTTGTCATTGGCCGGCAGAGCCTCGATCACGTAGCAGTCCTGGTCATCCACCGTTTCGGAGCCGATCAAATTGTAGGTATGCAACGCGAGGTTCTCCGGACGGAGGTCTTCGAAGGCGAAATCCGTCCCCATGAAGCGGTTCTTCTTGCCGCTGGAGGCGATGCGTTTGCTTTTCTTGGTGGCCGGCAGATAGAGCCACTGATCATCGTTGCCGTCCTTCGCCTCCCAGGTCAGGAGCCCCGAGTTCTCCACATCGCGCGGAGTCAGGAACCGGATCAGGATCTTGCTCAGATCGTCCGGGCTGGTCACGGTTAAGCGCATCACCTTGCGCTGCTTCGACTCCCCGTTCTTGTTGACCAGCGTCATCACTTGGGTCTCTTCTTCGTCCTTGACCCGCTGAAGGTCCCGCTGCTTTTTCATGATGTCCTGCCCGGAAGGTTCAGCCCCCTGCAGCCCGGCGCCGGGACCGAGGACCAGTACGGCGAGCACCGCCAGACTCAAAACCCATGCCTCCTTCGTCAGTCTTGGGCTCATCATTCCTGCTACTCCTTTCTGATTGCGAGCGGGCTCAGAAATACCGCTTCATGAACAGGAAGAAGCGGTCATTATCACGCCATTTCCCCCAGAAGCTGTCACGTACCCCGGCGAAGTTGTCGAACCCGGTCTCGACGTGCAGGTCGTCGGTGAACTTATGATTGACCTTGAACTGGAGAAAGTAGTTCGACTCTTTGGAGAAGTCGGTGGTGTCAGTCACCGTGAACTGCGTCTCCTCGTTGAACTTGAACTGGACGCGGCCCGACACCGCGTTGCGGAACGCGTTAATGAAATTCCCGTCCACGATGAAGCCGGGGTTCTGGGAGGAGACGAATTTCTCGCGGTTGTGCTCCACAACGAACACGATGTGCTCGAGCCACTTCACGCCGACCTCGTCCCATGTGTAGTTCAGCCCGACGCTTCCCTGTAGGCGGCTATCCTTGATATCCCGGTCCTCGAACTTGAAGGCCACCTCGCCGTGGAACTCGAATTTGTCGTACGTCGTCGAGAAGTCGAGCCCAGGGACCTGCATATGCCGATAGACAGGGGTGAAGATTGTGCCGGTTGAGCGTGAATCCAGCTTGACGACGGGCACGTACTCAAAGCCATCGAAGTAGCTGGCCGACAGATCCCACCCGGCGATCGTGGTCTTGATCCGGACGCCGTACTGCATGTTGTTGATGTCCCGGCCTGGGACCTGGCGCTGTTGAACTATGGCGCCGCCGGGCACCGTGCTTCCCACGCCGCCGATCGGGGTCGGAGACGGCGTCCACCGGCTATCGGGCAGCGGATCGCGGCTCGGTGTGAAAAACGGAATCAGGATGACATGGATGTTCACCGGTCCGGCGGCAGCGGAGGCGGCGGCCGAATAGGCAGGGAGTTTCTCCCGGTCGATCACGTCCAGATAGTCATAGGCATTCATGTTGTCGGTCGGGCTATAGGCATCGGCCGTTCCCCAGGCGAAATACTGCTTCCCGAGGGAGAGATCCACCCAGGGAAACTTGAGCTTCAGGGTCCCTTCTTTGACATCAATCATCCGGCGGTGCACGATATTGTCGGGAACGCGGGTCCGGACGCCACGCGTAAACCGACGATCATCCTGACGAGCCTCGCCCATAATGTAGAACTTCGCCCAGTCGCTGAGCTTCCGAGCCCACTCCAGATGGAGGATCGCTTCATCCCCGAAGTTCTGCGAGTCATTCGGCGTCTCGTAGTAGTGCGAGAAATTCTTGAGGGTCAGCTTGCCTTTGACGCCGTAGTCTCCCGGCCGGAACGGCCGGTCGGGCTGCTCGGTCTGCGTCAGCGCCGCGCCGGCATACTGATCGGCACCCTCAGGCGGCTGCTCAGCGGAGCTCCCTTGAGCGTGAGCCGGCAGAGGCCACAGCCAGCATCCAACTGCCACGACAACGAAGACCCTGCGCCCCAACCGGCTGAGCCATCTTGCCTGGGGGTCACGCACCGGCGTGAATCGGCAGAATGAGGGTAAAGGTGCTTCCCCGCCCCTTCTCACTGACGACCTGAATCGATCCCTGATGGTCGGTCATGATCTGATGACAGATCGAGAGACCCAACCCTGTCCCCACACCGACGCCTTTGGTGGTAAAGCCGGGATCGAAGACCTTGTCGAGGTGCTCGGGCGCGATGCCGACACCCGTGTCCTGCACGTCGATCCGGATAGTGCGGTCTTCGGTCTTCATCCTCACCCAGATCGTTCCGGTCCCTTCGATGGCCTGGATGGCATTCACCAATAGGTTCATGAACACCTGATTGACCTGTCCCGGCCGACATTCCATCGGCGGGATGTCGCCGTATTCCCGGATGATCGTGATCCGATCCTTATGGAGATGGTGGACCAGCGTGAGAGTGGCATCCATACCCTCCCTCAGGTCCGCGGTCTTCCACTCGGCCTCGTCAAGGCGAGAGAACCTCTTGAGATCTTTGACAATCGCCGAAATCCGGCGGCAGGCCTCCGCGTTGGTCTGAATGAGCTTTGCCAGCATGGTGATGGTGCTGTCGCCTTGCCCCCCAGCCTGCGAGGTGAGCTTCCGAAGCCCGCGATTCAGGATGTCGGTATTACTGGCGATTGCTCCTAGCGGGGTATTGATTTCATGCGCCACCCCGGCCACGAGGTTCCCCAGGGCGGCCATTTTTTCCGACTGGATCAATCTTGTCTGGGCCTGCTTCAGTTCGCTCATCGCTTGAGTCAGCTGCGTATTGGCCTCGGCCAACTCCTTCGTGCGCAGCCGGACGCGCTCCTCCAAGGTGCCGTAGAGCTGAGCGTTTTCGATCGCGACACCCGCCTCCGCTGCAATCAATTCCAGCAATTCCTGGTCCTGTTCATTGAACGTCCCCTCTTCCTTATTCAGGAGCTGAATGACGCCAAGAATCGATCCCTTGAACCTGATCGGCACACACAGGATCGAGCGGGTTTGGAACCCCGTCACCGCATCGACGCGCTTCGCGACCCGAGGATCCTGCCGCGCGTCGGGCACCATGATGGCTGTTCCGCTCTGGGCCACGGCGCCGGCGATTCCTTCTCCGACTGGAAGCGTGATGCTCTTCAGTGTGCTCGAAGCGGAGCCTCCCTCAGCGACTTCCCAGTACAACGTTGACCGGGCCTTATCGACCAGCATCACGGAACTGGCTTCGGCGCCCAACGCCTCTTTCGTCAAGGCGAGGAGCTTTGCCAAGAGCGTCTGGAGGTCCAGATCGGCGCAGAGCAGGAGGCTCGTCTCGAAGACGGTACGCAGCAGGTCTCGGCTGCGTGCGGACTCGATGACACCCTCGATCGCGGGAAAACGCTCTGCATCGTCCCTGGCCATGACGCCTCTATGGATGGCGGCCCCGTCTGAAAACTACTGGCATCTCTGCGGAACCTTTGGTACTATGGGCTCCCTGCTCGCGCTGAGTGCGGTCAATATCCTATCCCAGAACAGTAGCGACGAATGGAGAATCATAAAAAGCGCATCCTGATCGTGGATGACGAGCCGCTCGTCGTCGAGAGCCTGCAGTCCCTCCTCACCCTGGAGACTGTTCACGAGGTTCTGGGGTTCACATCGTGCCAGACCGCCCTGGACACAATTCGACGCAGCCCGCTGGACCTCGCCATTTCTGACTTCCTGATGCCGGAAATGGACGGCGTATGCTTTCTCAAGGAGGTCCGGGCGCTCTATCCGGAAATTCCCCTGATCATCCTCACGGGATACGCCGACAAGGAGAGCGCCATTCGCGCGATCAACGAGGTGGGACTGTACCAATACCTGGAGAAGCCATGGGATAACAACGATCTCCTCCATGTGATCGAGGGCGGGCTCAGCCAACGCCTGCACATTCACCGCTTGCAGGAATATGCCCGGGAGCTCGAGAGCAAGATCCAGCAGCTCCAGCGCAGATTGGAACAGTTCAAGCTCCAGGGCTAGACCCCCTGCCGTTCATACCACCTTCCTGCTGGGTCAGGATCGCCTTCTGTGCCTTCCGTTTCTTCGCGTACCAGCCCGGGCCCAGGTCCACTGGTTGCTGCCGTCGGCGATCCCACCGCATGAGACGGGCTGTGGGCCCCTCATCCCTTGTCAGGATCTCCAGATAAATGAACTGGCCGTCACCGCGACGGGGCACCCACGTGCCTACATTGAAGTACCACTGGTCATGTTCCAGAGACAACGGGTACGCGTCAGGATCGTGCGAATGCCCGAAGACGACATAGCGGCATCCCACGGTCTCCCGGATCACGCGTGCGATGTCACGGAGATTGCGATGATCATTAAACGAGCCGATCCGCCGCTTGCCCTCCAGCAGGATCACAACCAGGATCAGACCGATGAACACGGAAGAACTCCAGCGACCGAGGAACGTCAGATGTGAGACCGCTCGGCTGCCCAGGATGCCGACGAGCAGGCCCCCCAACAGCAGGTCAATATAGAAGACCTTGAGCGTGCTCCACCAGCTCAGCAACACCGGCTCCGAACTGAGCGCCTCCAGCCGGCGCAACGTCTCATCCGGCAGGCCATAGGCCGCCTTGATCTCTTCCCGGACTCGCCCTTCCATCCGGTCCAGTTCATCATCAGTCCCTCCGACCCCGCTCCTTTTCGCGCGCACTTTGCGCAGAGTGCGCATCAGCATCTCGGCGTAGTACACCGGCATCGCAGCTATCTGCCGCCAGTTGTTCCGGATGAGATGCGTCAGATACTTGGGGATCGAGCTGACATTCTCCATCGCCGCCGGGTCGATCTTCTGAATCCGGGAGACGAAATAGCGCATGGTGAACGCGGACAGCGCCAACTCCAGTTGCCGGGGGTTGTCTTCCAGCACCGGGCACAGATTGTTCTTGTTGGAGCAGTAGGGGTCGTACTGGTGGCCATGCTCCACGTAGAGCAAGTCCTTCTCCAGATAGAACCACGGCACGAAATGGATGCTGTTCTTCACGGCCATCTTCATCTCGATGTAGCTCTTGTCCACCGGGTGGTGCTGGGCCACCAGCAATCGGAAGTGGTCCTGGACTTCCGGCCAGAAGAACTCCAGATCGTGATTGCCTCGGAGAATGTAGATCTCATTGCCGTCCGCCACAAAACGGGCCAGAGCCAGAAGGAGTTGGGGATGGCTGCTCAGGATCAGACGGAGCTTCCAGACGGACTTTTGCCACTCCGTGCCGGGGAAAAACCTGAGATCCGTTTCGGTCAAATTCACCCCGCGCAACAGCTTGTCATCCGGCGATGGCTGGTGAGGAATGTGGTAAAACTCGATGAAGTCCCCGTCGATGATCAGTTTCCACCGGCGCTTTTCCACATGAAATAACCGGTAGTGGCGGAGAAAGTCGGCAAACTCCTGATCGAAGTAGAACAGGCGCCCGGCGGGATTCTTGTCCGCCTCCTGCAGATGCAGATCACTGATGACGAGATAGTTGTAGGCTTCTGCGGTGTGAGCCATGCCTCTCCGCCCTCGCCGTGAGCTAGACCAGAAGCTTTAGGGGGCCAATTCTAATACGAAGGGGGGAGTCACTCAAGAACAAGGTGGAAACACCTTGCCGGCGCGCGTGGTAAGCCGACGCTCCAACGCAACCGGTGAGACCCTGTTACTGCTCATAAGGTTCGAAGAGTGATCGGGAGGAGTGGAAACCCTACTCCTTTTTGTTCAGCCGTATGATGATCTCATCGTCGAATGTGTAGTACCCGCCGTCTTTCACGTCCGATTTCCAACAGTGATAGATGAAGATCGCACAGGTGATGTTCAGATAGATCCACCAGGACTGGCTGCGGGTGATATTCACGATGGCCGACTCATAGCCTTCCTTCTCGACCACGGCGACATGATTGGTCAACCGGCTCAGAGTGACCTTGGCGGGTGAACGGAGGTGGTATTTATCGTCCACCCACACCTCGGCTTCGGGCGGGTGGGTGATGATGAGCACGGGCTGCCGCTCGGAATTGATGGCAGTCGCACACGCGGTGAGAAGAAACGCGACGCACGTGAGGATCGCGACGGAGCGCACGGCGGGTCATCTTAAATGATTTATGGCAACAGATCAAAACAAAACGTAGGTGGATGTCTGCTCCGTGGGTGGTGGTGCGCCCGGCAGGAATCGAACCTGCGACAACCAGCTTAGAAGGCTGGGGCTCTGTCCAACTGAGCTACGGGCGCGTGGACTTGCCATGACGAGTGACTATTGCCCAATGACGGCCCTGAGGGTGGTCGGGGCGCCCGGATTCGAACCGGGGACCTTCTGGTCCCAAACCAGACGCGCTACCAGGCTGCGCTACGCCCCGACTATCTTTAGCTCGTCTATGGGGCAGCGGCGATCTCACCACCGACGCTCGCTACCCCATCATGCATGCATTGACTTCCCAGGCCGCACAAAGGTTGAAGCCCACTTCACTATTTATTACTGACACCCAAGAGGTCTATGATCTTGGCCAGGGCCCGAGACCGGTGGCTCACTCGGTTCTTCTCCCCCGGCGAAAGCTGGGCCAGTGTCCGCCCAAGCTCCGGCACGAAAAAGACCGGGTCATAGCCGAAGCCAGAGGCTCCGGCTGGCGATTCCGCGATCAAGCCTTCCAGCATTCCCTCAACAACATCGACTTTCAAATCGCCTGCAGTAGATGCCCGGTGCCCCGCGCCTCGCGCTCCCCGTCCAAGGTCGACCGGCCGCACGAGCGCCGCGACCGTCACGAACCGAGCTCGGCGCCGCTCTCTGGGCACCCCGTTCAGCTCCCGAAGCAGCTTGCGCCAGTTATCCTCGTAGGTCGCTTGCTCGCCGGCGTACCGTGCTGCATGGACACCGGGACGCCCACTGAGCGCCTCCACCAACAGACCGGTGTCATCGGCCAACGTCGGGAGACCGGTATGGCGCGCAATGACCGTGGCTTTCTTCACCGCATTCGCCTCGCAGGTCTCCCCGTCCTCCACGACCTCCGGAGCGTCCGGAAAGTCGGCGAGCGTCCTGACTTTGATTCCAAGGTCCGCGAGCAACGCCGCGAGCTCTGCGGCTTTATCAGGGTTGCGCGTAGCCAGCACCAGCTCCTTCATCATATGATGCGGGCATACCCCCCTAGCCTCTAGCCCCTCGCCTATTCAAGCGCTCCGATCAATTCCTTCTGCAATTTCACGAGGTGCCGGATCGCGTTCCATCCTACCGACAGGAACTCGTCGAAATCTTTCTTCTCGAAGGGAAGGCGTTCGGCCGTCCCCTGGACCTCCACGAACCGCCCCCCTCCGGTCATGACCAGATTCATGTCCACCTCGGCCAAGGAGTCCTCTTCATAGGCCAAGTCCACCATCACCTGACCGCCCACTTTTCCGACGCTCACGGCCGCCAGGTAGTCGGTGAGAGGTCGTTTCTTGATCAATCCCTTCTTCTTCAGGACCGCAAAGGCATCGGCCAACGCGACGAACGAGCCGGTGATCGAAGCGGTTCTCGTCCCACCGTCGGCCTGGATCACGTCGCAGTCGATCCAGATCGTGCGCTCGCCCATGTCCCTGGTATCGGTCACGGCACGGAGCGCCCGGCCCACCAGACGTTGGATCTCCAGCGTCCGCCCGCCCTGTTTTCCCCTCGCCGCCTCTCGCTGTGTCCGCTCCTGCGTCGCCCGGGGCAGCATGGCATATTCAGCGGTGACCCAGCCTACCCCTTTGTCCTTGAGAAACGGCGGCACTTTCTCTTCGACCGAGGCGGTGCAGATCACTTTGGTCTCTCCCATCTCGATCAGCACGGATCCCTCGGCATATTTGATGAAGTCCCGTGTGATCTTGACCGGGCGTACCTGGTCCAGGTGCCGTCCGTCAGGGCGAAGCAGGTGCATGCCGGGATTCACGTGAGCCTCGTCAGCAACATGGATGAAAAATTATAGAAGAGGGCCGAGGAAAGATCAAACGAACTGCGCCCTAGTCACCCTCTTGCCCCGAGCGCACCCTGGATCGCACCCGCCGGGCCACGGCGATCCTGGTGAGCAGCAGCCCGATGATGACGGCTACGACCAAGCCGATAAAAACATCCTCATAGGGAAAGACGTACGGCATGAGGCTCACCGAGATGTCGTTGCGCCGGTGGGAAGCTCCTGCGCATGCGGGTCCGGGAGCAGCCCCGCCGCCATGAGCCGATCCAGCAAGCCGAACGGAGGTGCGGCACGCAAGCCGGCTGTCACGGTCAGCATCCGATACCGAAGGCGGGGATTGCGGTCCAGCGTCCGGAACACGCGGTCGCGCAAGGAAGCCAGGAGCGGATTGCCGGTATTCCAAAACAGCACCCTGTCTCTTATACACATCTC
>CAYZKG010000062.1:0-15847 GCA_964478915.1 uncultured Nitrospira sp. | reverse complement strand
TGGGAGCCCTTGTCATCCTCGGTGGTTTTCGCTACGGTACTGGCGCCATGCCAGCACCCTCCGCCTCGACGCCACGGACTGCCGAGCCGGCACGGGCCCTCCTCGCCGCGCTGGGGCCATCCAGCGCTCCAGCGCGGTGTCTGGTCACTAGGTTCTACCAACAGATCGAAGCCGGCCGCGAGCCCCGCATCGCCGCCGCACTCATGAGGTGGGAGCATGCCCTGACGCAGCTGCCCGGGAGCGGCCTAGGACGGCTGTGTCACGACCGGGCGGAGACCCCCTCTCCCTTCCGTGACTACGGCATGTTCGATTCGCCCGTCCGTCCCCGGTCGTTTCTGTTTGCCGTGCAGACTTATTTCGTCCTGGTCGCCAGGCTCCTCGCGGCGGAACTGATCGTCAGGTCCGACCCCGGCCGCAGCACCTCGCCCCCTTCGTTTCTGGCCGTCCTCTCGACGGCGAGCTTCGATCGCGTCTTTCGGGAGCTGTGCCGGCTGGAGGACGGCAGGTTGTGCCGGGACACCGGCGTCGAGACGCCGGACTCAGGGTATCCCGCCAGCGTGTTTGCCTGGTACCTGGACGCATTCGATCAGACCGTCTCGGTGTGGCTGGCGACGCTCGCCCGAGCGCTCGACGACGCGTTGCATCAGGTGCTGCACGGGGCCTCTCCGGCTCGCGACGTGCTCAAGGATCTCTATCAGGCGCTGGTTCCCAAACGGTTCCGAGCGGCGCTCGGGGAGTTTTACACGCCTGACTGGCTGGCCGACCTGGTTCTGGATGAGGTCGGATACCACGGCGAGCCGGATCTGGCTGTTCTCGATCCCGCATGCGGTTCAGGGACGTTTCTGGTGCAGGCGATCTCCCGCGCGGCGTGGAAGGAGGGACGTGACCCCGGCGCGCCGGCTGAAGTAGAGCGAGTGGCTCAGGTGCTGACCAAGATTGCCGGTCTGGATCTGAATCCGGTGGCGGTGGAGGCGGCGCGGGCGAATCTTCTCCTGCATCTGTGGCCGGTGCTGCCGCTGTTGCCTCGTCCCCTCCGAATACCGGTGTACTGCACCGATGCGGTCGCCACGCCCGGTGAAGTCCGTGACCTGTACGGTCACGTGTACCGATGGACCTCCTCGGGTGGCGAGCTGGATCTTCCGATTGCAGCGGTCAATGGGGGATGGCTCGTGGAGCTGCTTCAACTCGCGGACCAGTTCTCCCGAGGCGGAAACGGCGGGGCTTTCGCGGGGGATCGGTTCCTGGAGGCGGCGAAGACTCGTCTCGGGGCCGATCGCGTGGCGGAGGCCGGCGAAGAGGCGGTGCGGCGGTGCGGTCTTCAATGGAGCCGGGTCAGCCGGGCGGACCCGGCGCTCGCTCCTGAAGCAGCGGCCAGAGCCTGCATCCCGTTGCGCCTGAGTAAGGTTGATCGGGTGGTGGGGAATCCACCGTGGATCCGGTGGAGGGCGATCGGCGCAGGCTATCGGCGGGCGACAATGCCGCTGTGGGGCCAGTACGGGCTGTTCCCGCTCAAGGGGCTCAGCACGCTCCTGGGCGCCGGTGAAAAGGATTTTTCGATGCTGTTCACCTATCGGTGCGCCGATCTCTATCTGAAGACGGGAGGACGGCTGGGATTTCTGATCACGATGGAGGCGCTCCGGAGCAAAGGCGCGGGTCAAGGCTTTCGGCGGTTTCGGCTCGGAGAGCAGGGAGACTTCTTGCGGGTCCGACGGGTTCATGATCTCGTCTCGGTGTCTCCGTTTCCAGGGGTGGGCAACAAGACGGCCTTGCTCGTCCTGGAGCGCGGCGCGAGGACCACGTTCCCCGTGCCGTTCATCCAATGGGTTCCCCTCAATACCCGGGTCGGGGCGGATTGGACTTTGGAGAAGGTTCGCAGCCGCACGCGACGCCTCTATCGGGAGGCGCGGCCCCTTAGCGGCCGGGTCGATGCCCCCTGGCGCGTGGTCGAGGCCTCGAAGGGCTCGGCCCGTCCGTCAAGTGCTGAGTACCGGGTTGAGATCGCTGAGGCGAGCGCCGGGATGGAAGGACAGGGCGCCTATCGCGCGTATCGCGGCGCATCGACCGAGCCCTATGGGGTTTACCGGGTCAGGCTCAAATCTCCACAACGGCGGGCCCGTCCGGCACGTACCGTCGTGGTAGAAAATCTTCCGGAGCACGGGAAGCGGAACGTGCCGAAGCTCCCGGCGGTCGAACTCGAGTCGGCGCTGGTGTACCCGGCGGTACGGGGCTCCGATATCCGCCGCTGGCACGCCACCGCCGGCATCTGCGTGGTGATGCCGCACGACCCCTTGCGGCGGGAGGGATACTCCGAGGAGTGGCTCCGCGGCGCCTTCCCCAAGACCTATGCCTATCTGCTCCGCTTCAAAGACCTGTTGCTTTCCAGGGCGTCGCAGGCGCTGCGGACGTTGGCGCGCAAGAGTAGCTTTTACGCGATGTACGGCATCGGCCCGTACACGCTCTCGCGCCACAAGGTGATCTGGCAGCGGCAAGCCAATGATCTGCACGCGGCGGTCGTCGGACCCGTACGCCTGCCAGGGCTGGGCTCCAAGCCGGCCATCCCTACCGATACGACCGCGATGCTCCCTGCTTCGAGCGCACGGGAAGCCCATTACCTGTGCGGCGTGCTCAACGCCGCCAGCGTGCGGGCCTACCTCCGATCCTTCACGGCGGCCGGCCGCGGCTTCGGCGCCCCCTCGATCCTGGAGCACTTACGGGTCCCCCGCTTTGACCGGCGCAACGCCCGGCATGTTCGCATCGCCGAATTATCTCAGTATGCTCACCGCTTGGCGAGGGGCGTTCAGCGCCGTGGGCCGAAGCCGGGCGTCGCCGAACTCGATCGGATTGAGAGACGGCTGGATACCGCAGTACGAGCCATATTCCGAGCGGGCCGGACACGCTGACGGGCACGGCGCGAACGGGTGCGCCAGCGGCTTGTTCGCGCAGACCGCCGGCTTTCGCTATAATAGCCGCCCCATGCATTACGTGACGGAATCGTTGCTGATCGGGAATGTCGAGGATGCCCAGAACCCCCCCTCGTCGATCGGCGCAGTGCTGTTCCTCTCCGCCGAGCACACCATTGAGCCGCCCAGGGGGATCGACTTTGCCCATGTTCCTCTCAAGGAGTACGGGGAAGCCGATCCCAACGACGTGTTGAAAGCGGTGGACTGGATGGAGGAGCACGCGCCGGGACAGCGGCTGATGGTCTGCTGCCGGGCCGGCATTGGGCGGTCCGTCTCGATCATCATCGCGTATCTCTGTTGCGTGCAAGGCATGCCCTACGACGAGGCGGTTACGTTGCTCAAAGCGCGACGGCCTGGCGCCACCCCTCTCCCGCTTCTGGAACAAACGATTGAGGCGGTCCATCAGTTGCGGCAGGACCGCGCCGCCAGTTTTGGCTCGTCCTGATCGCGCCGGCGCCTTCCGGTAGCAGCCCCATGATTAGACAAGCGCGGCTTCGCGTATTACAGACCGAGATTGCCGGCTGCCGTCGGTGCTCGACGATGAGACCCTGGCGGCAATTCGGGGCGGAGGCATATGGTTCAGCGACAACCGGGTACCTCTTGGTCGGGGAAGCTCCGGGCTACGTCAGCTTGAGAAATCGGCGGCGCTTCACCGGCCCGGCCGGGCTGCTGATCCGGCGCGCGTTGAGAGCCGTCGGCCATTCCCGCTATCGACACCTCGAGGACCTGTTTTACATGACCGATGCGGTGAAATGTCATCCGGCTGTCTCCAAACGCTCCGCTGTGAACCGATCGCCGAGACGTTCGGAAATCCGGATGTGTGCGGACTATCTCACACGGGAGTTACACGTCTTGCGCCCGTCGGTCATCGTGTGCTTCGGCAAGCTGGCGGCGCAGAGCGTGGCGCGCGCCGTGGCGGAGGCGGAGAGCATGCGGTCTCATGATCGGCCGCCAGCCGTCATCACGTTCCCCCATCCATCGCCGAGGAATCAGGTAACGATCCGAAAATCCTATCCCTCCATGCAGGCCTTCGAACAGGCGATTGCCGCGACGTTTCGAGCGCTCATTGACCGGCTGGAGGCTCGAAAGGCCGTGAAGCGTCAAGCGTGAAGCGTCGGACAGATCTTCAAACGAGATACGCTTCACGAGATACGAGAAACGAATCAAGCTGACCATGCCGGAATTGCCGGAAGCGGAAGTGGTGGTGCGGCAGCTGCAGGCCCGGCTTCCCGGGGCCATTATCAAGGACTGCTGGATCTCCCGCCCCGACATCGTCCGTCGCGGCCTGAAGTCCCTGGACTGGTACCGGGGCGCCCGGATCGAAGAGATCACGCGCCATGGGAAGGCGGCCGTCCTCCGACTGTCACGGCAGCGGGAGACCCGCTACCTCGTCGTGGAGCTTGGGATGACGGGACTGTTGTTCTTTCAGCCGCCGGATCCCGGCTACCACAAGCACACGCATCTGGTCCTGTGCCTGGACCGGAGCCCGGAGCCGGAGCTGCGGTACTGGAACGCCAGACGCTTTGGCCGGGTGTACCTGCTCGAGGGCGGTGCGCTGGCCGCCTTCCTGCGGCGCCGGTTCGGCTGCGATCCGCTGGCGGTGCGTCTGGAAGACTTTGTGCGGCTCGTGAAGGCGCGCCGCGGCCGGCTCAAAGCGCTCTTGCTCCATCAACAGAAGATCGCCGGCATCGGCAACATCTATGCGAACGAGATCCTCTATCGCGCGCGTGTCCACCCCCATGCGAAAGGGAACCGGCTTTCGCGCGCGACCGTCGAACGGCTGTACGAGGCGATGCGCGCGGTCCTGGAGGAGGCAATCGCTTGCGGGGGCTCGACGATCCGGGACTTTCTGGCGCCGGACGGGACCGCCGGACGCTTCCAGGAGCGCCATCTCGTGTATGCCAAGGCCGGTCGGGCCTGTCCTGCCGGATGCGGCGGGACGATCCAGAGGCTGAGAGGGGAACGTAGCTCCTTCTACTGCCGGAGGTGCCAGCGACGCCGATGAGCACCCGATCGCTCAAGCCGTTTCTGGCCGGCATGGCCGCGGGCGCGGGACTCTTGGTGGCGCTGGTCATGCTGCTGGGATCCATTCCCTCCTACACCTTGGAAGGCGTCGACGATCAGCTCAAGCTCCACCGCATTCCTCTGTGGGAAAAGGCCGTCACCTTCTATCTCCGCCACCGGCATCTGGAGCGGATGGTGGCCGAGGCGGTTCAGGGGGAGACCGATCCGGAGCGACGCGTGCTCAAGCTCCTGGAGTGGACGCGGAAGGCGGTCCATCCCCAGCCGCCCGGGCTGCCTCTGGTGGACGATCACATCTCACACATCGTGCTTCGCCGCTACGGGAATGAGTCGCAGCTCGCGGAGGTCTTTACGGCGCTCACCACCTACGCCGGCTACGAGGGACGGTGGGGCTGGTACACGCCGCCCGGCGCGAGCGAAGCTGTCGTGCTTTCCTTTGTGCGATCGGACCGAGGGTGGTGGGTGTTCGATGTCCGCAATGGCGGCTGGTTCGAGACCGATTCCGGCCACATTGCGACAGTGGCTGATTTCCGCCGTCCCGAGGCGCTTCATCGGCGCGGGCCTGCCCCCGGCGCGCTCAGGGACACTCCGTATCTGACCTATTTCCTCAACCTCGACGCGGTGTGGAAGAGAAGTTTTTCGCGTGCCCAGGGACAGACTCCGTGGCATCGGCTGCTGAGCGGGACGGGGCTCGCCTCTGCGTCAGCCCAAGGCGACTGAGTTTTCTTTATTTATCGCGGGGCTACAGGAAAGAGCGGCGCACGCGATCGGCGCGGCGGCCCGCTAGGACCTTTGCGCCCGACTCGATGGGCCTTTTGGTTGATTGCAAGCCCTCAAGAATCTCTGTAGAATCCATCGCTTCCGCTACGGTGCAAACCTCGCCTGAGGAGAGACACATGGCCAAGGTGCTTGAGGGCCCCGGGATGGGGCTCATGAAGAAGTGGGGAATCGCGGTCCCCAATTTTGTGGTGGTGTCATCCGCCGAGCAGTTCGATGAGCTCGCCTCGGCCAATGACTGGATTCAAAAGGGAAAGTTGGTAGCCAAGGCCCACGAAGCCCTCGGCTCCCGGTTCAAGCTGGGACTGGTGAAGGTGGGATTGGATGTCGCAGGGGCCAAGGCCGCGGTTCGGGAGATGTTGGGGCGAACTGTCGGCAGCATCACCGTCTCCCAGGTGATCGTGTCCGAGATGGTGCCTCATAAGGAGGAATACTATGTGGCGGTGAAGTCCACCCGGGACGGCGCCGACATCTTGATGGCGAATTGCGGCGGCATCGAAGTGGAGTCGAACTGGGAACGGGTCAAGAAGCTCGGCATGGAGGTGGGCCAGACGCCCACCGGCGGGTCGCTGGAGAAGCTGGCGGCAAGTGTCGGTTTTACGGGCGCAGTGGCCAAGATAATGGCCGACTTCGCGGGTAAGCTGTTCGCCTGTTTTGATCAGGAAGACGCCCAGTACCTCGAAGTCAATCCCGCAGTAGTGCGGGACAGCGACGGCGAGATCGTCGCGCTCGATGCGGTCACCTTGTTGGACGCGGACGCCAAGTTCCGGCATCCCGACTGGAACTTTCCGTTCGCCGCTGAGTTCGGCCGGGCCTACTCGCAAAACGAGCTCGCGGTCATGGCGGTGGACTCCAAGATCAAAGGGTCGGTTAAGTTCATCGAGATCCCGGGCGGGGACACCGCGATGCTGCCCGCGGGGGGCGGAGCGAGCGTATACTATTCGGACGCGGTCGTGGCCCGCGGCGGCAAGCTGGCCAATTATGCCGAATATTCCGGCGATCCGCCGGATTGGGCGGTTGAAGTCCTGACCGAGAAAGTGTGCTCGCTGCCGGGCATCAAGAACATCATCGTGGGCGGCGCGATCGCCAATTTCACGGACGTGAAGAAGACCTTCGGCGGCATCATCGCCGGTTTTCGGAAGGCCAAGGCCGAAGGCAAGCTCAACGGCGTCACGATCTGGGTCCGCCGCGGGGGACCGCGAGAGAGAGAAGGCCTGGAAGCGATGCGGGCGCTCCGGGAGGAGGGCTTCGATATCCATGTCTTCGACCGGCACACGCCGCTGACCGACATCGTGGACATGGCACTGGAGAAGAGCAAATAGCAATCAGCCGTCAGCTCCACCCCCACCCTCCCCTCCGGGGCGCCCATTGCTCTTCCCCATGCAATGGGCCATGAGGGGGAGGGTCTCGGGGAGGGGGTGCTGAAAGCTGACCGCTGAAGGCTTTTCCTCGGAGGAGTCATGAGTATCGTGGCAAACAAAGACACGCGGGTGGTGATCCAGGGAGGCGCGGCCGGCTTGAACGCGGCGCGCCGGATGGCCGAGTTCTGCTACCTCGTCAAGCGGCCGCTGAACGTGGACGCGTTCGTCTATCCGCCCGACACCGGCAAGATCAATGAGGTGCCGTACGGAAGCGGCCTCCTGACGATCCCGGTGTACAAGAGCGTCGCGGAAGCGACCGCCGCTCATCCGCAGATCAACACGAGCCTCGTCTATATCGGAGCCGATCGAGCCTGCGCCGCCGGGATGGAGGCGCTCAACGATCCGCGGATCCAGCTCGTCTCCATGATCACCGAGGGGGTGCCGGAGCGGGACGCCAAGCTCCTGGCTCGGCACGCGACCAAGCTGGGAAAGACCTTCAACGGTCCTTCTTCCATCGGGATCATCTCGGCCGGCCAGTGTCGGCTCGGCGTGATCGGCGGCGCGTTCGACAACCTGGTCGCCTGCAAGCTGTACCGGGAAGGCTCCTTCGGCGTGATCACGAAGTCGGGCGGCCTCTCCAACGAGATCGTCTGGATCTGCTCGCAATTCGCCGACGGCATTACGACCGCCATCGGGATCGGCGGGGATGCCTATCCGGGGACCGACTACGTGACCTATCTCGAGAAATTCGAGCAGGATCCCCAGACCAAGGCCGTCGTCATCGTCGGAGAGATGGGCGGGGATCTGGAGGAGCGGGCGGCCGAGTGGTATGGCGCGAAGCAGCGTCGGATCAAGCTGCTGGCCGTGGTCTCGGGCTTCTGCCAGGAGAGCCTCCCGAAAGGTATGAAGTTCGGCCACGCCGGGGCGAAAGAAGGGATGAAAGGCGAAGGCTCGGCTCGCTCCAAAGCCGAGGCGTTGAAGAAGGCCGGAGCGATCGTCCCGGACACGTTCGGCGCGCTGGGGCCGGCCATCAAGGCGACCTATGAGGAACTGGTGAAGAGCGGTCAGGTGCGGCCGGTTCCGGAGCTGAGCCCGGCCGACCTGCCGAAGCTGCCCAAGACCGTCGAGGAAGGGATGAAGACCGGCGAGGTCGTCGTGGTGCCCCTGATCAAGACGACCATCAGCGACGATCGGGGCGACGAGCCGCTCTATAACGGATACGCCGCTTCTGAATTGATCAACAAAGGCTACGAGATCCCGCACGTGATCGGGCTGCTGTGGGACAAGCGGCTCATCACCCAGCAGGAGGCCGAGATCATCAAGCGCATCATGATGCTCTCGGCCGACCACGGTCCCTGCGTGAGCGGTGCGCTGGCCACGATCATCGCGGCCTGCGCCGGCATCGGGATGTCCCAGGCCGTGGCGGCCGGTCTGATCATGATCGGCCCGCGATTCGGCGGCGCGGTGACCGACGCAGGCCGTTACTTCAAGTATGCTGTAGAGAATAAAATGACGGTGGATGACTTCCTGGCCTACATGAAGAAAAACGTCGGTCCGGTGCCGGGCATCGGGCACCGCGTGAAGAGCGTCAGGAATCCGGACAAGCGCGTGCAGGAGCTGGTGTCCTACGTCAAGAGTGTCGGCATCCCGACGCCGCATCTGGATTTTGCGCTGGCGGTTGAAAAGGTCACCTCGGCGAAGAAGGAGAATCTGATCCTGAACGTGGACGGGACCATGGCTGCCGTGCTGGTGGACATCGGCTTCCCGGTGGACAGCTTGAACGGATTTTTCATCCTGTCCCGGACGATCGGCTTGATCGGGCACTGGATCGATCAAAAGAATCAGGAGAGCCGCTTGATCCGGCTGTTTGATTATCTGGTCAATTACGCGGCGCCCAAGCGGCGGGAGGTGCCTCCGCTGAAATAGGCAATGGGCAATAGGCGAGAGGCAATGGGTGCGGTCCGATGCTCATCTGACCTATAGCCTATCGCCCATAGCCTCTAGCCCGACTTAAGAGTGGAGAAAGAGATATGTCGATGGAATTAGCGACGAACCTGTATAAGAGGATGCCGGAGGCGGTTGCCAAGGCGCGGAAGAAATTCGGCCGCGCGTTGACGTTGACCGAGAAGATCCTCGTTTCACACGCCGACACTTTCGACACCCAGGTCTGGGAACGGGGCAAGGCCATGCTGGCGCTCCGTCCGGATCGCGTCGCCATGCAGGATGCGACGGCCCAGATGGCCATGCTGCAGTTCATGCAGGCCGGCAAGAAGCAGGTGGCGGTCCCGAGCACGATCCATTGCGACCATCTGATTCGAGCCCAGACCGGTGCCGAGAAAGACCTGCTCCGGGCCATCGATGAAAACCAGGAGGTGTACAACTTCCTGGCCTCCTCGGCCCAAAAATACGGAATCGGATTCTGGAAGCCCGGCGCCGGGATCATCCATCAAGTGGTGCTGGAGAACTATGCCTTTCCGGGCGGCCTGATCATCGGCACCGACTCGCATACGCCGAACGGCGGCGGCCTGGGCATGCTGGCCGTCGGCGTGGGCGGGGCCGATGCCGGCGAAGTGATGGCCGGCCTGCCGTGGGAAGTGCTCCATCCCAAGCTGATCGGCGTGCGGCTGACCGGCAAGCTGAACGGCTGGGCCTCTTCCAAGGACGTGATCCTGTACCTCTGCGGCTTGCTCACGGTGAAAGGCGGCACCAACAAGATTCTGGAGTACTTCGGACCCGGCGCGGAGGCCATCAGCGCCACCGGCAAGGGCACCATCACGAACATGGGGGCGGAGCTCGGCGCCACCACCTCGATCTTCCCGTTCGACCGGAAGATGGTGGCCTACCTCAACGTCACCGACCGGGCAGACATCGCCAAGCTGGCCGAGGCGAACCGGGAGTTGCTCACGGCCGATCCCGACGTCCTCCGCTCGCCGGAGAAGCACTTCGATGAGATCGTCGAGATTGATCTCTCCACGCTTGAACCCCATGTGGTCGGACCGCACACGCCGGACCTCGCCAGGCCGATCTCCAAGATGGCGTCGGAGGCCAAAGAAAAGGGCTACCCGGTGGAGCTGAAGGCCGCCTTGATCGGGAGCTGCACGAACTCCTCCTACGAGGACATCGGGCGCGCGGCGCACATCGCGCGGCAAGGGCTGAAGGCCGGCCTGAAAGCCAAGACCCCCTTCCTGGTCACGCCCGGCTCGGAGCGGATCTACCACACGATGAAGCGGGAAGGGTTCCTCCAGACCTTCGAGGAGATGGGCGGGACCGTGCTGGCCAATGCCTGCGGGCCGTGCATCGGGCAGTGGAAGCGTGCCGATGCGGTGAAGGGGCGGGTCGATTCGATCGTCAGCTCCTTCAACCGGAATTTCCCGGGCCGGAACGACGGCATGAATGAGACCATGTCCTTCCTGACCAGCCCCGAGATCGTCACGGCCTACGCCTTTGCCGGCGACCTGACGTTCGATCCGGTGCACGGGACGCTGAAGACGGCAGAGGGGAAAGAATTGAAGTTCCGGCCCCCGCAGGGGGACGAGCTGCCGGCCAAAGGCTTCGCCAGGGGCGAAGAGGGTTATGTCGCGCCGGCTGAGAACGGCGACGCGATCGTCGTCGAGATTCCGCCGGGCAGCGACCGGCTGCAGTTGCTGCAACCGTTCCCGCGCTGGGACGGCAAGGATTTCATCAAGCTGCCGCTCCTCATCAAGACCAAGGGGAAGACGACCACCGACCACATTTCTCCCGCCGGGCCCTGGCTGAGGTATCGGGGGCACCTCGATAAGATCAGCGACAACATGTTCCTGGGCGCCACCAACGCGCTCTATCCGGAGACCGGCAAGGGCACGGACGTGCTGACCGGCGAGGCGGGACTTCCTATCGCCCAGATTGCGCGCCGCTATAAGGCCCAAAACATCGGGTCGGCGGTGGTGGGGGATGAGAATTACGGCGAAGGGAGCAGCCGGGAGCATGCGGCCATGTCCCCCCGGTTCCTCGGGGTCAAGGTGGTGCTCACTCGCAGCTTTGCCCGCATTCACGAGACGAACCTCAAGAAGCAGGGAATCCTGGCCCTGACCTTCGCTGACCCCAAGGACTACGACAAGATCGAGCAGCAGGACCGGGTCAGCGTGCCGGGTCTGAGCGCGCTGGCGCCGGACAAACCGGTCCGGGTGGTCGTTCACAAGGCTGACGGGAGCGAGATCACCATCCAGGCCAATCACAGCATGACGGAGCAACAGATCGGTTGGTTCAAGGCGGGGTCGGCCTTGAACGCGCTCAGCTAAGGGGGGAATGCCCCTCACCCCAGCCCTCTCCCATCACCCGTTGCATTGGGAAGAGCAACGGGTCCCGGGGAGAGGTGTAGGTGAGGGGGTGGCTGATAGCTGATTGCTAAGAAACCGAAACAACCAACGAAGAGGTGAACAGTGGGCTATGTGAAATTGACTCCGCCGACCAAGGGACAGAAAATCACGATGGGACCCGGCATGAAGTTGAACGTGCCGGATAATCCCATCGTCCTGTATATCGAAGGGGACGGCACCGGTCCCGACCTGTGGGCGGCGTCGGTGCGCGTGTTCGACGCGGCCGTGCAGAAGGCGTATAACGGGACGCGCAAGATCGAGTGGTTCGAGGTATATGCGGGCGAGAAAGCCAACACGGTGTACGGCCCCAACACCTGGCTGCATGACGACACGCTTGCCGCGTTCAAGGAGTATCTCGTCGGGATCAAAGGGCCGCTGACCACGCCGGTCGGGGGCGGCATCCGGAGCATCAACGTCGCCCTCCGCCAGCTCCTGGACCTGTACGTGTGCCAGCGGCCGGTGAAGTGGTATGCGGGCGTGCCTTCGCCGGTCAAGAAGCCGCAGCTCGTCGATATGGTCATCTTCCGGGAAAACACCGAAGATATCTATGCCGGCGTGGAATGGGAGAAAGGCACGCCGGAGGTCAAGAAGGTGCTCGACTTCCTCCAGAAAGAAATGGGCGTCAAGAAGATCCGGTTCCCCGAGACCTCCAGCATCGGCATTAAGCCCATCAGCGAGGAGGGGACCCATCGGCTGGTCCGCGCGGCCATCAACTGGGCGCTGGCGGACAACCGGAAAAGCCTGACCCTGGTCCACAAGGGCAACATCATGAAGTTCACGGAAGGCTACTTCCGCAAATGGGGCTACGAGCTGGCGAAGAAGGAGTTCGGCGACAAGACCGTCTCATGGGATGATTGCGGCGGCAACCCGCCTGCGGGTAAACTCCTGATCAAGGACGCCATTGCGGACAACTTCCTGCAGCAGATCCTGACGAGGCCGGCCGAGTACGACGTCATTGCCACCATGAATCTCAACGGCGACTACATTTCGGACGCGCTGGCCGCGCAGGTGGGTGGGTTGGGGATCGCGCCTGGGGCCAACATCAACTATGCCACCGGCCATGCCTGCTTCGAGGCCACGCACGGGACCGCCCCGAAGTACGCGGGACAGGACAAGGTGAACCCCGGCTCGGTGATCCTGTCCGGAGTGATGATGCTCGAGTATATGGGCTGGAACGAAGCGGCCCGGCTCATCGAGAAGGGAATGGCCAAGGCCATCAATGCCGGGACCGTCACCTATGACTTCGCGCGGTTGATGCGTGAAGAGGGGCGGACGGACGTGAAAGAGATCAAGTGCTCCCAGTTCGGGAGTGAGATCATCAACAATATGTAACGACGGGCACGAGGCAATGGGCTAGCGGCGAGCGGCAAGAAACCTCCGACCCATAGCCTCTAGCCCCGTGCCCATAGCCTGGCAAGCAAGATGGCGCAGCCAGAATTCGACAAACAGAGCGCGATTGATCAGGAGGAGGTCCTCCGGCCGCGACTGGTCTCGGTGGAGATCGCCGGAAAAACCTACCAGGTCCCGGAGGGGATCACGGTCATCAAGGCGCTGTGGTACACCGGCCAGGAGGTCGTTCGCGGGGCGGGCTGCCTCGCGGGTTTCTGCGGCGCCTGCGCGACCTACTACCGCACCAAGGACGACCCCAAGGTCAAAACCTGCCTGGCCTGTCAGACCACGGTCCAGGAAGGCATGTCGTTCACCATGGTCCCGCCGTTTCCGGCCCGGAAGGCGATCTACAACGTGGCCGAGCTCAAAGATCCCAAGCAGGATCTGTTCGCGCTCTATCCCGAAGCGCCCTTGTGCCGGAACTGCAACGCCTGCACGGAAGCCTGTCCCCAGAAGATCGATGTTCGCGAGGGTGTCTGGCGCGCGGTGTTCGGAGACTTCAAGGAAGTGTCCGAGATGTTCATGGACTGCGTGATGTGCGGGTTGTGCGCGCCGGTGTGCATCGCCGACATCGCCCCCAGCCTGGTCGCCTTGTATGCCAGCCGGGCCCAGGGCGTGTATTTCACCCCGAAGCCGGAGCGCCTCCAGCAACGGATTGATGAAATCGCAGCAGGCCAGTATGGCCCGGAGTGGGACCGCCTGATGAAGATGAACGAGCGGGAGCTCGCCGAGGTCTGCGCGAATCTGAAATAACGGGCTATGGGCTAGAGGCGAGAGGCTATAGGTTCGAGCCCATCGCCCCTCGCCCATTGCCTCATGCCTAAACCATGGATATCCACGAATTTCAGAAGATCGTCCATCAGACCCGCGATTTCCGCCGCACGCAGACCATCCCCAAATCCCCGCCCGCCGAGCGGGACATGCTGATCAAGAAGTTCCACCCCGATTTCCGCGAGAGTGCCTACCGGCCGATCCGGTTCGGCCCCAATGCCGGGGAGCTCACCGTTCGAGAGGTGGCCGATCTGCTGGAGGGCGACAGCCCCCTGCCGGCCGATCTGGAGCTCGACCCGCACTATACGGTGGACGTGCTGGTGGTCGGCGGCGGCGGGGCCGGCTGTGCCGCGGCCTTGCACGCGCACGCCCAGGGGGCCAAGGTCCTGCTGGTTACGAAGCTGCGGTTGGGAGACTCTAACACCGTCATGGCGCAGGGCGGGATGCAGGTGGCCATCACGAAGGAAGACTCGCCGGTCCAGCATTTCCTGGACACCATGAAGGGCGGGCACATGAAGAATGACCCGCAGCTTCTGAAGGTGATGGTGGAGGAGGGACCCTCGATCGCCAAATGGCTCCTGGAGCTGGGCGTGCTCTTCGACCGGGACGCGGACGGCAACCTGCACGTCAAGAAAGGCGGCGGCAGCTCCCGGCCGCGGCTGCTGACCTGCTCCGATTACACCGGCCTGGAGATCATGCGGGTGCTGAAAGACGAGGTGCTGAACCAGAAGATCCAATTGTTGGAGTTCAGCGCCGCCGTGGAGCTGTTGAGCGACGGCGCCGGCACCTGCACCGGCGCGGTGCTCCAGGACCTCGACAACAAGCGCTTCGTGGTCGTCAGCGCCAAGGCGGTGATCCTGGCCACGGGCGGCATCGGCCGAGTCCACATCCAGAATTTTCCGACGAGCAATCACTACGGCGCCACCGGAGACGGGCTGGCCATGGCGTACCGCATGGGCGCCAAGCTGTTGCAGATCGACACGTTCCAGTATCACCCGACGGGGGCCGTGTTCCCCGAGCAATTGTTCGGAGCGTTGGTGACCGAGGGCATCCGCTCGGAAGGAGGGCAGCTCGTCAACGGCCGAGGAGAGCGGTTCGTCAACGAGCTGGACACCCGCGACCTGGTCTCGGCCTCCATCATCCGCGAGTGCGAGGAAGGACGAGGGGTGCGGACCGCCTCAGGCCGGATCGGCGTCTGGCTGGATACGCCGCTGCTGGAGGTGGAGCACGGGGCCGGCACGCTCGGGAAGCACTTCCCGGCCATGGTCCGGCAGTTCGAACGGTACGGCATCAACATCGCCAATGATCCTGTCCTGATCTATCCTACCTTGCATTACCAGAACGGCGGCGTTCAGATCGACGTCAACGGAGAGTCGCTGGTGCCCCAGCTCTTCGTCGCCGGCGAGACGTCCGGCGGATTGCACGGCCGCAACCGGCTCATGGGGAACTCGCTGCTGGACCTCATGGTCTACGGCAAACGGGCCGGCACGACCGCGGCTGTCCGCGCCAAAGCCATGAATCACGGCAAGCTGACGCTGGCCCATCTCCCGCGATTCCGAGAAGAAGCCCGCAAGCATGGCGGTCCCGCCAACATCACCTCGCCCATTCTGTTTCCGGCCTACACGAAAAAAGAGTAGATGCGAGGCGATAGGCACTAGGCGATGGGCGTAGGCCAGAACGGAAGGCGGTATCCTCCTCCTATTGCCCATTGCCCATAGCCCCTAGCCTATTTTCCGTGAGGAGAAGATGAACATTCACGAGTATCAGGCCAAGCAGCTCTTTGCGCAGTTCGGCATCCCCGTCCCGAAGGGGAAAGACGTTAAGACGCCGCTGGCGGCCGAAAAGTGGGTCGCGGTGCTGAACAGCCCCGTCTATGTGGTCAAGGCGCAGATCCATGCGGGCGGCCGCGGCAAGGCCGGAGGCGTCAAGCTCACCCAAGCGGCGGCCGAGGTGCCGACTCTCGTCAAGGACCTGCTGGGAAAGACCCTGGTGACGCATCAGACCGGCCCCAAGGGACGAAAGGTGCGGCGGGTGCTGATCGAGGAGGGCGCCGAGATCGCCAAGGAGCTGTACCTCAGCCTGCTGGTGGATCGGGATTCCGGCTGGCCGGTGTTCATCGCCAGCACCGAAGGAGGAATGGAGATTGAAGAGGTGGCGGCGCATACCCCCGAGAAGGTGCTCAAGGAAGCCGTCGATCCCGCCACGGGATACC
>CAYZKG010000061.1:0-16168 GCA_964478915.1 uncultured Nitrospira sp. | reverse complement strand
AGCTGTCGCCGCAAGTGGCGGACGAGTTAGTGGCCCATGAAGGCCACAAATGGATGCAAACCGGTATGAGCAAGGAAGAGATCGCTCAGATGATCGAATTTTATGAAAAGGAGATGCAAGGGAAGCGTGGGGGGACGTGAAGCGTGAAGCGCGAAGCCACAATGTTGTCGCAATGCAGACATTTATGTCGCACCACTGTCAGGCGAAGATCTGGACGGGAGCGTTTTTAGTGATAATTCCAACAGACTGGGGCGGCACCGCTTTTGCTTCTTCCTAACCATGGGAGTCTTTCCTATCGGCTTACCTAGTCTCGTCTCGGTCGCCTGCGCTGCCTGTACGATCTCGGGAGCAAGACGCCGATGTTTAGGCCGGACATCGAGCGAATGGCGGGAGGGGCACTAGCCAAGGCCCAGTACCTGGACCAGGCACCCGTCGGCTATTTCATCATCTCCGCGCTAGCTGGTATCTACCTCGGATCCGGGATCACCCTCGGATCCGGGATCACCCTCATCTTCAGCATCGGGGCTCCGTTTGCGGCCGTCGGCTCGCCGGCGTTCAAGCTGGTGATGGGCGCAGCCTTCGGCATCGCCCTCGGGCTCGTGATCTTCGCAGGATCCGATGATGACTTAGCTGAGGCCCTAGGACTTTGCGCCGCCACGCCAAACTGAAGGAAGACCGGACGCTGATGACCTGGAATGGCAACTTCTTGCCCCATATCGAACAAGCCAAGCAAGTGGGCGCTTAATTGCCGCTGAGCCTCCAACGGGGAGCGTTACCATCACAGGATGCCAAGCCGACCGGCTTTAAGATTCAAGGAGGAGAAGATGGATTACGTAAAACCAGCTGACATTGCCTGCAACATGCTTTCGGCTGGGGCAATGAAGGCAAATCTACCCGTCAAGCAGTTGCTGGTGCGTGGTGCGTTAGCCGGGGCCTACCTCGGCGTAGCGACCAGCATGGCTATCACGGCAACAGTTCAGACCGGAAACCCAATTGTGGGCGCCCTGATCTTCCCCTTCGGCTTCTGCCTGGTTGTTTTGCTGGGCACAGAGGTGATCACGGGCAGCTTTGCGCTATTGCCCTGCGCCACCTTGGAGCGTAAGGACGGTGCCGGGATCGGCCGGGTGCTCGCGAATTGGGGTTGGGTCTTTCTGGGTAATTTGCTGGGCAGCGTGCTCTATGCCGCCCTGCTTGCGATCTCCTTGACCATGGACGGTGCTGCTGACGTGTCCCTTGTCGGGAAAAAGCTCATCGCCATTGCCGAGACGAAAACCAACGGCTACGCCATCTATGGCTCTGCCGGCATGGTTACGGTGTTCACCAAAGGAATCCTGTGCAACTGGATGGTCAGCCTCGCCGTGGTTATGGCCTTTGCGACGACGTCTCTCGTCGGCAAAATAGTGGCCATGTGGGGGCCTATAATGCTGTTTTTCTCACAGGGGTTTGAGCACACGGTGGTGAACATGTTCGTCATTCCAGTCGGCATGGTAATGGGTGCCAATATCACTGTGCACGATTGGTGGGTGTGGAATCAAATCCCGACCACACTGGGCAACCTCGTAGGGGGAATGGTCTTCACAGGCCTGGCCATCTATCTTAGCCATCGCCCTCCCAAGGCGGCCGCTGAAATCTCAGCCGCTGCAAGGTTGGTTCCCCAACCGGACCTTTCCGAGACTGCCAGATAGGTTGGGCAAGCAAGATGAGACTCTCCCCTTGGATTCGGCCTTTTTCGAGGCCGTAGGTTGCAGCGGCATCCTCTATCCCAAGCCGGTCGGGCTGAGCATGAACAAGATCGAAGCTTTTAAGAAACAATGCGATGGGCTGGACGTCAAGGAGCGCATCGCGTACTACGCCCAGGTGGGGTGGGAGGCGATCACAGAGGCCGACGTCCAGCTTTTGAAATGGTACGGGCTCTTTCTCCGGAATCCGACACCCGGATTCTTTATGATCCGGGTGCGGATTCCGGGAGGGAGGGCCAGCGCCGCTCAGATGCGAGTCCTCGCCGAGATCGCGGCCACCCATGGGAACTGCCTGCTGGATCTGACCACCCGCCAGCAGGTGCAGCTCCGGCAGATCCGGATCGAAGATGTGCCGACCATCTTTGCCAAGATGGAGGAGGTCGGTCTGAACTCCATGCAAACCGGGATGGACAACGTTCGGAACATCATGACCTGCCCCGTGGCGGGGCTGAACCCGGACGAGATCCTGGATGCCACACCGGTTGTGAAGGCCTTTACGCAGGAGATCGTGTACAACCGCGAGTACACCAACCTGCCCAGAAAGTACAACGTGACAATCACGGGCTGCCCCAACAACTGTCTGCATGCCGAGACTCAAGATCTCGCGCTCGTGCCGGCCTACCATGAGGCTGGCGGGACGAAACTCCTTGGATTCAATGTGCTGGCTGGAGGAAAAAACGGGTCCGGCGGCTATCGCATCGCGAGCCCCTTGGATATCTTCGTGATCCCCGACGAGGCCGTGGAGGTGTGCCGCGCCATTACCTTCGTGTACCGGGACTTCGGCTATCGTGAGTCTCGGAACACCGCCCGACTCGCCTTTCTCCTAGACGACTGGGGGGAAGCGCGCTATCGGAAGGAAGTAGAAGCCAGGGTCGGTCGGGCTCTCACACTGGCTGGGGTGGATGCGCGCAAGGCAACCGTGGATGACCACGGTGGGATCTTTCGTCAGAAGCAGCCAGGCCTGAACTATGTCGGGCTCAAAGTGCCGGTGGGCCGGATCAACGCTGATGATCTTAAAAGAATTGTAGACCTGGCGGAGCAGTATGGGACCGGAGAACTTCGCATCTCGCCAACCCAGACGCTGATCATCCCGAACGTGCCTGATCGTCTGTTGGGAGATTTAACTGAAGCGCCGCTCTTGACACGGTTCCTCTATAACCCTTCGCCGATCCTCAAGGGAACCGTGAGTTGTGTCGGGATTGACTATTGTAATCTGGCGGTCATCGAGACCAAGGGCCGGGCGCTGGAGACAGCCAAGGCGCTCGAAGCGAAACTCGGCGACGGCATCAAGCCAATCACGATGCATTGGTCTGGCTGCCCGGCCGGCTGCGGGAACCATACCGTAGCAGATATCGGGTTGCTCGGGAAAAGCGCCAAAGTCGATGGCCAGGTCGTAGAGGCGGTTGACGTATATGTCGGCGGCCGTTCCGGGCCAAATCCGAAGCTGGCCGTCAAGATCCTTGAGGATGTGCCGTGCGACAAGCTGGCTGCAGTCCTTGAAGGACTGATTCCCTACCACACCCGCGACAAGATGCATCGGGTGCGCGGAGCAGAGGCAAAGAAGGCGGGAGTGGAAAAGCCAGCCAGCAAGCCTGAAGCCCGAGAGGCGCCACTTGGGATAACTGCACCTGTCCTGAATCCTGTCTGAATGGTTTTCCGCGGGATTCCATAAGCGCATGGTGGCACTGAAGTTGCTCTCTTGAAGTGTGGTCCTGCAGTAGAGCAGTAGCAAGGAGGAAGCCCATGGGGAACGGTGGAATCGCCTCGGCGATCTTCAAGGTGCTGGAAGAGGAAAAATCGCTTAGTTTGGACGCGCTGATCCAGCGGCTGCCTGCCTATACCTGGAATCAGGTCTTCGTGGCCGTGGATACCTTGACCCGAGAAGGCTTCCTCACGCTCCGTCGTGCCGACCGCTCGACCTACGAAGTCTGTCTTTCAGCTTCCCGGCACCAAGCTGCCTGAGCCCGCGCCTGCCATCCCCTTTCCCAGGGCTTCTCTTTTGCGCCTTTCCCGCCTCTTGTGTCGTCCTGGCGGGTGGAGTAGGCTCTATTCCCGCCGGACCTTCAACGACGCCACTCCAAGGAGGCACCATGCCGAAGCGAGTCAATACGCGATTGGCCCGCGGGCTGTTCGTGGATCGGGACATCCAACGCTTCCGGCAGCAGCTCGTCCGGTTTCAGCCGTTCTTGTCCCGGCGGCTGCCGACCGCCTCCATCGAGGAATTCGACGCGGCTGCAGAGCGGTTGATCACGCAGGTGTTCGGCGAGAGCTCCGCCCAGATGGAGGCCTACCAGTATGCCAAATCCGGTGAGGCGGCGAGCCTTGTCAATCTGCCGGAAGAAGCGCAGGAGAGCGGCGCGCGGGATGTCTATCGGGAGAGCCTGCAGCAGCGCAAGCGCGTGCTGGAAGGCTGTATCTCGGAGCTCGAAGCGCTCCGGCCGACCGAGCGGCGCAGCGGCCCGGATTTGCTCAAGCACGCATTGGTCTCCGACTATATGTCGCACGACGTACGCAGCGTGCACAAAGACGCGTCACTGAAGGAAGCGGCCCGGTTGCTCCAGAAGTGGAAAGTCGGCTCGCTCCTGGTGGATGATGATTCCCGGTATATCGGCATCATTACCGATACGGACCTGAGCCGGAAGGCGGTGGCCCGCGGGCTGGACCCCTCCACCACAATGGTGAAGACCTGCATGAGCAGACCGGTGATCACGATCGAAGACAGCGAGCCCATCGCGGCGGCCATCAAGCTGATGAAGGAGAAAACCATTCGCCATGTCGCCGTGACCGAAGACGGCACGATTATCGGCGTGCTGTCGGTGTCTGATCTGCTGCGAGCCTATTCCGAGCTGGCGGGACTCATGCTCGAAGGGGAGACGGAAACGGACGAGTAAGAAAGGAGGTCGGAAATGCCTACCTTTATCACCTTGTTCGGATGGACGGATCAGGGCATCAGAAACGTGAAGGAGACCGCGAAACGGGCGGACAAGTTCAAAGCTGCCGTCAAGAAGGCCGGGGGGGCCGTGAGGGATGTGTACTGGACCATGGGGCGGTATGACGGAGTGATCATCTTTGACGCGCCCGATGAAGAAACCGCCACCGCGCTTCTGATGAGCGCCGGTTCACTCGGCAATGTCCGGTCGGAAACGCTCCGAGCGTTCAATCAGGACGAGGTCCAGAAGATTCTGGCCAAGGTTCAGTAGGAGTCTCGGACTAGACAGCTCCGAAGCGGCTGGCGAAAAACTCGCGAGTCCGTTGCATGTGCTTTTCGAGGTCGGCTTCGAGCTGAGCAGCGCCTTGTTGCCAATCGGCCGCGGCGTATCCCACTCTCCTGGCCAGGAAGACGAACTCATCGGAGCCGTGCGGAGGCAAGAGCAAGTCCTTGGCGTTGTCGCGCACGATGCGCATGCCGTCGATCAGCATCCGAAGGAACAGATAGGCCTCGCGGAGTTGCCGCACCTCATCCGGCTTCAACACCTCTGAGGCTTCGAGAGCCCCCAGTGCTTCCAGGGTGTTCGGCGTGCGGAGGCTCACGTGCCGGTGTCCGTGCATGAGCTGGAGGTACTGCACCGCATATTCCACGTCGATCAGGCCGCCGGGGCTGTACTTGACGTTGGTCCGACCCGCCTCGACCAGTTCCTGAACCTGCCGGCGGCGGAGATCCAAGGCAATCGGAAGATCCCAAGGAAGGCCGCTGTACACGAAACGGTCGCGGTGGGCTTCGACCTCACGCCCGAGCGCCAGAGCACCCGCCACGAATCTTAGCTTGATGAGCGCCTGCCGTTCGAAGGGCGCCGCGGCCCCGGACGTGCTGTAATAGGCCTGCAACTCCTCGAAGGTGTTGGCCAGAAGGCCTTTGCCCCCGTGAGGGCGGAGCCGGACATCGAGATGGAAAATGCCCTCCTGCTTCGCCTCGATCCAACCGAGGGTCTCCTGAGCCAGGCGCTCGAAATATTCGAGATTTTCCAGCTTCCGGCGTCCGGTGGTGTGTCCGGCCCCCTGGTACACGAACAGCACCTCGATGTCCGAGGCGTAGCCCAACTCCCGGCCACCGAATTTTCCCATGCCGAACACGGCGAACGGAGAGGGGACGCCCCGGCCCAGCTGCGGCGTGCCGTAGCGCGCAGACAGCTTGGCCTGGCAATCCACGACCGCCTGGTGCAGCACGACTTCGGCAAGCTCCGTGAGCGCGAGGGAAAAGTCCGACAGCGTCGTCGCCGGATCAGCCAGGTGCTTCATGTCGATCCGGAACAGTTGTTCGTCCTTATACTGGTTCAAGATGCGACGCCGCCGGTCCTGATCCCGGACGCCCCCGAGGCGCCGACGCAGCTCCCGCATCATCATCTGCCGGGGCCGGATCAATTCGATATGGCGGTAGTCCGCCAGCAAGGGTGCCAGGTTTTCGTGCTGCCGGCGGAGGAATTCTTCCCACAGAAAGTCGCTGGTTCCCAAAACCCGGGCAAGAAGAGCCAACGTCTTTTTGTCGCGGAGGATGCCCAGCGTGCCGGCACGGGGCGATTCGAGAACCTGATCGAGGAATTGGTCGAAGTGCTCGATTGCTTTTGCGGGGTCCGGTGCCCAGGTCAGAAAGTGGGTGAACTGCTTGATCAGCACCGCCGTCGTCCTCAGCTCCTGCTGCTCGCTCGGAGTCTCGATCTTCCGGCCGTGCCGGCCGCGCACGTAAAAACGGTCATGGATCTCAGGGCCGGTAGAGCCCAGTTGCGCCTTGCGGATGTACAGGCCTCGCATGCTCAGCGCATTGGCAAAGGCGTACAGGAACGCGGGCGTATCGGTCGAGCGGATATCCATGACGGTATCGGTCGGTGACGCGGCATTGTCAAACCGGATCTGGACGGGATGCAGCAGGGTGCCGGTCTCTGCCCGGCGACGTCCGAGGGTCTCGACGAGCCGCCGATTGACCTGCCGGCGGGCGTCCTCGTACCGCTGTTCGTCCAACAGCCGGATCATGGCCTGCAGGTCGTGGGTCAATTCGTGCTGTCGGGCGGCGCTGAATTCCGTGCCGGTCACCGGGCGGACCAGGAACAGATCCACGATCTTCTTGCGGCTCAGCCCGGGGCGCGTGCGGCGTCGTGGCCTGAACGGACCGGAGCCGGCTCGGGGAGGCGGGACTGGAGCCTCCCCGAAGGTGTAGATACCGCCTTCCCGAATGTCCAGTCCGAAGGCCGAGAGGAGCCCGCAGATGACGGCGAATTCCGAGAAGTAGTCGTAGGCGACGACGGCGATATCGAACTGGCCTTCGGCTGAGGATGTGATCGAGACCTGGCAAGGATCATCCGGCGTCAGGCGGGCGGCCAGCGCAATGTGGTGCCCGATCTCCTCGGGTGGAAAAGCCTCGAAGTAGTCGGGGTCCATGCGGGAGATGAAGTCCCGCATCACCTCGGTGTCCAGGCCCGGACAGTAAGGAGCCAGGATCTCGACCCATCGGTCAACGGTCGGGCCGGTCATGTAATGAGTATAGCCGACCGCACGGTCGTTGTCTCACTGTGGGCCGGTCGGTATAATCTGCGCCATGAGCGGCAGGAGCCACGTGTCAAGACATAGTCGGTCCCGCCGGGTCCACCCGCCGGGTCGCAGCAGTGGGCGCTCCGATGTCCGAAGAGTGCTGCTGGCCTCAGACCTCGGATCTCAGGAGGTCGCGGCTCTCCTCAAGCCCCACGGGCTCGCGGATATCTCACGAGCCGACGCGAATCTCCAGGCGATGGCCGGCGACCCTCGGTCCCGCCAGCTTCTCGCCTCCATTCTGCCGGAGTTGCTCAACGAGATCGGCCGGACGGCCGATCCCGACCAGGCGTTGGATCACTGGGAGCTGTTCCTGCAGCGCGTCAACCGCGCGCAGCTCTTCGCCTATCTCTCTTCCGTCCCGAGCATGCTTTACCTGCTGTGCGCCATGTTCGGAAACAGCCCGTTTCTGGCGAGCACGCTGATTCGCGACCCGCTGCTCGTGTACTGGCTGGCTGAAGAACAGGTCCTCGCCCGTGGGGCGTCGCGGCGTGAGCTCGAGCGCACCCTTCAGTCGATCCTGACGAATCTCAGGGCGACTGAATTGAAATTGGATGCGCTTCGCCGGTTCAAGCGTCGGGAGATGCTTCGGATCGGGGTGAGAGACCTGCTGCGGCTTGCCGATGTGGCGGAGACGACCGCCGCGCTCTCCGATCTGGCCGGAGTCTTGATCCAGGCCGCGTACGAGATCGTTGACCACGATCTCCGGCGCCGCCATGGCGTGCCGAGCCATCGGGATCAGAACGGCAAGACGGTTGAGACCGGCTTTGCGGTCATGGCCATGGGCAAACTCGGGGGAAACGAGCTGAACTACAGCTCTGACGTCGATCTGCTCTATGTGTACGCGGATGAAGGGCGCACCCGAACGCCGGAGGGCGCTCCGAGCCAGCGCGCCATCTCGAACGAAGAGTATTTCGAATACCTCGCCCGCGACCTCACCCGCGCCTTGTCCGAGCCGACCCAGGAGGGCTACGTGTTCCGGGTGGATCTGCGGCTTCGCCCCGAAGGCACAGTCGGACGCCTCGCGCGGTCCTTAGCCGAATACGAGCGTTACTACCAGACTCGCGGTCGGCCCTGGGAACGGCTGGCCTTGCTCAAAGCCTGGCCGGTGGCCGGCTCCGGTGAGGTCGGTCGCCGGTTCTTGCGGCTCGTCCACCCCTTCATTTTCTTGTCCAACGGGCATCCGGCCGGCGCGGAGGCGTCCGGGCTGCTTCGCGAAGTCAAGGCGATCAAGGGCATGATTGACGAACGCATGGCCAGCCGCGGGCATCAGCAGCGCAACGTCAAGCTGGGGATCGGGGGCATCCGGGAAGTGGAGTTCGTGGTCCAGGCGCTGCAAGTCCTCCTCGGGCACCATGTCCCCGAGGTCTGCGAGCGGAACACCATTCATGCCCTGGAGAAGCTGGCTCGTCATCGAATCCTGTCGGCGCCAGACTCAACCGCGCTCTCGGTCGCCTATACGTTTCTGCGGGACGTGGAGCATAAGCTGCAGATGGTTCACGATCTGCAGACCCACTCGCTGCCGGCCAAAGTCGAGGAGATCAGGAAATGCGCGCTCCGGCTCGGGTACCGCCGTCGCGGCCGGCGTGATCCCTCGGCCTTGTTGCTGGCGGACCACCGGCGGCACACCCGGCACGTCCACCAGATTTTCCAGCGGCTGTTCGATCCGTCGCCCCGCGGCCAACTGCTCGCTCCCATCGTTCGGAAGGTCCTCAAAACGAGATAGCGGCGGCGCTGGAAACGCCAAGGGCCAGGCGGCTGTGGACCGCCTGGCCCTTGCGTTGGGAAAGCCCCCTCCCTAAACCCTCCCCCTCTTGAGGGGGAGGGGTGGGTGGGTGGGGGTTAGTACATGTCGTGCATGTGCCCGCCACCCGGCATGGCCGGCTCCTTCTTTTCCTCGGGAATCTCGGTGACCATCACCTCGGTGGTGAGCATCAACCCCGCCACGCTGGAGGCGTTCTGCAAGGCACACCGCACCACCTTGGTTGGATCAATAATGCCGGCCTCGATCATGTCCACGTATTTTTCGGTCTGAGCGTCGAAGCCAACGGTGGTCTTCTCTTTCCGCACGTGCTCGACCACGACCGAGCCTTCCACACCGGCGTTCTCGGCGATCTGCCGGATCGGCTCTTCAAGAGCCCGACGCACGATGTTGATGCCGACCTGCTGCTCCGGCGCCGCATTCACCTTCTCCAGGGCCGACATGCACCGTAGCAGCGCTACGCCGCCACCAGGGACGATGCCCTCCTCGACCGCCGCCTTGGTCGCATGGAGGGCGTCCTCCACGCGGGCTTTCTTTTCCTTCATCTCGGTCTCGGTCGCAGCGCCGACATTGATCACCGCCACGCCGCCGACGATCTTCGCCAGGCGCTCCTGCAACTTCTCGCGATCGTAGTCGGAGGTGGTCTCCTCGATCTGGGCCTTGATCTGCTTGACCCGGCCTTCGATCTTCTTCGGGTCCCCATACCCCTCCACGATCGTCGTGTTGTCCTTGTCGATGGTGACTCGCTTGGCTCGGCCGAGGTCCGTCAGCTTGATGTTCTCGAGCTTCAGACCCAACTCCTCCGAGATCACCTGGCCGCCGGTGAGGATCGCAATGTCCTCGAGCATGGCCTTGCGCCGATCGCCGAAGCCCGGAGCCTTGACCGCCGCGCAGTTGAGGGTGCCGCGCAGCTTGTTGACCACCAGGGTCGCCAGCGCCTCGCCTTCCACTTCCTCGGCGATAATCACCAGCGGCTTGCCCATCTTGGCCACCTGCTCCAGGAGCGGCAGGAGATCCTTCATGCTGCTGACTTTCTTTTCGTGGATCAGGATGAGGGGTTCTTCGAGGGAGGCTTCCATCCGCTCGGCGTTGGTGACGAAGTAGGGGGAGATGTACCCGCGGTCGAACTGCATGCCCTCCACCACGTCGAGCGACGTGGACATGGATTTGGCCTCTTCGACCGTGATTACACCGTCTTTGCCGACCTTCTCCATCGCCTCGGCGATCAGCTCACCGATCGTCGAGTCGTTGTTGGCCGAGATCGTGCCGATCTGCGAGATCTCCTTTTTCGCCTGACACGGCTTGCTGAGCTTCTTCAGCTCTTCCACCACCACCTCGACGGCGCGATCGATCCCGCGCTTGATCTCCATGGGATTGCCGCCGGCCGTGATGTTCTTGGCGCCCTCGCGGAAGATCGCCTGCGCCAGCACGGTGGCCGTGGTGGTGCCGTCACCGGCGACATCGCTCGTCTTGCTGGCTACTTCACGGACCAGCTGCGCCCCCATGTTCTCGTAAGGGTTCTTGAGCTCCACTTCCTTGGCCACGGTCACGCCGTCCTTGGTGATCGTCGGGGCGCCGAACTTTTTATCCAGGATCGCGTTGCGACCTTTGGGACCCAGCGTCGCCTTCACCGCATCCGCGAGCTGGTTGACCCCCTTCAGGATCGCGGCTCTCGCCGCATCGCTGTACAAAAGCTGCTTGGCTGCCATGTCTCGTCCTCCTTGATCGTTAGTCGTGAGTCGTTAGTTGGGGAAGATACCGAGCACGTCCTCTTCTTTGAGGATCAGGCAGTCCTCATCGTCGATCTTGAGCTTGCTGCCTGAATATTTGTCAAAGAGGACTTGATCGCCGACTTTGAGGTGTTTGACGTCTTTGCCGACCGCCTGGACGGTGCCGCGTTGTGGCTTCTCTTTCGCGGAGTCCGGGACATAGATTCCGCCCGGGGTGCGCTCGATTTCCTCGGTGTAGGTGATGAACACCCGATCGCCGAGAGGCTGAAAGCCTTTTGCCGTGGTCGCCTTCTTCTCCTTGGTCTCCGTGGCCATGATTCCTCCTCCATGTAAATAGCCGATTGAGCCCACATAAGGATGGAGCATCTGCCCCATTGGTCGCAAGTCGGTTTTTGAGATAGTCCTTGCCGCCGGTGAGTCAAGAGGTGGGACTGACTTTCTTTTTCAAGGTGAGCGTAAGGCCTGACATTTACAAGTGCTTGATATATCGAGGCGAACGGTTCAGGAGCGCAACAGATCGAAGTCCTTGACCTCCTTTTTCATGTAGTCGCGGAGCCGCTTGATGATACGGGCCTCCAGTTGGCGGGTACGTTCCTTCGTGATGCCGTACTTCGTCCCCAGGACGTCGAGCGTGAGAGGGGTTTCGGACAGGATCCGGTTGCGGAGGATGTCTTCGTCCCGCTCGTTGAGCGTTTGGACGAATTCCGCGAGCTTTTTGCGAAAGACGGTCTGAAGCTCCACATCGGCGAGCTGCTCGTCCACGGGCTGCCCTTGAGCCGGCAGCAGGTCGAGGAGCGTCCCCTCGGTATCCTCCCCGAGGGGCTGGTCCAACGACAGCTCCCAACTCCCCAGACGCTGGTCCATCTCGATGACATCGCGCTCGCTGACATTCAACCGGTCCGCCAGCAGCTTCGCGTCCGGGACGAAGCCTTGCCGTTCAAGCTTCGCTTTTTCCTTTCGGAGGTTGTAAAACAGCCGGCGCTGTTCCTGGGTGGTCCCGATCTTGACCAGCCTGAAGGTGTTCAACAGGTAGCGGAGGATGTACGCCCGCGCCCACCAGGCTGCGTAGGCGTAGAACCGGACGTTTTTGGCGGGATCGAACTTCCGGATGGCCTGGAGGAGTCCGACATTCCCTTCCTGGATCAGGTCCATCTGATCGGCGCCGGTGTGCAGGTACTCCGACGCAATGGCCACGGAAACCCGCAGGTTGGCCAGGAGGAGCTTCACTGCGGCGTCCCGGTTGTCCTTGGTTTGATATTCATGGAACAGGCGCAGTTCCTCTTCTTTTGAGAGAAAGGGATAGCGGCGCACCTCGGCCAGGTAGCGCTGCAGCGTAGTGGTCGGGACCAGCGCCGTGGAGGGATCGGCATGGTCGGCCGGCTTTACGTCAGACTCGAGACCGAGGTCTGTGTCCTTAGAATCGGTGAGGGGATCTGGCACTTTGTCCGGCATCCTGTGCTTGGTTACCTGCGTCGAGCCGCATGCGCGCCGATGGATGATTATATACACCTGGTCTCCGAGAAGAAAGGCGAGCCGCGTTCTTGCGCCGTTGCGCGGTCAGCGACTATAGTGGTCGGCGCTCAAACGGTGAGAGAACAATTCAATGAGCCGAATCTTCGCTGCGCTCCGAAGCGGCCACTGGCCGTCGTTGCTGGGCGCGTGGCTTCACTTCGAGATCAGCTTCATGATCTGGCTGCTGATCGGCGCCCTGGGGGTGTTGATCGCCGAGGACTTCCGGCTCACCGCGACACAAAAGGGCCTGCTCGTCGCGGCTCCGTTGCTGGGCGGTGCGTTGCTGCGGATCGTCATCGGACCATGCAGCGACCGGTACGGCCCGAAGCCCACGGGAGCAGCGGTGCTGGTCTGCGAGCTCCTGGTGTTGCTGTGGGGCTGGCTGGGGCCGGCGACCTACCACCAGGTGCTGGCGGTCAGCCTGGGGCTGGGGGTCGCCGGAGCCAGCTTCGCGGTGGCGCTGCCGCTGGCCAGCCGCGTCTATCCCCCGGCGCATCAGGGGCTGGCCATGGGGATCGCCGCCTCGGCCAACAGCGGCGGGATGCTCGCGGCGTTCTTCGCCCCGCGTCTTGGTCGAGTGCTCGGATGGCAGAATACGTTGGCGGTGATGGCCGTCCCTGTGCTTCTGACTCTCCTCCTGTTCCTCGTGTTGGTGCGCGATCCCGCTGCCCGCACGCGTCATAGAGACCGCGTGCCGTGGTGGGCAGGAACCATCGAGCTGCTCCGAGAGTCGGCGACCTATTGGTACTGTTTGCTGTACGCGATCACCTTCGGCGGGTTCGTCGGCTTCGGGAGCTTCTTGCCCATTTTTCTTCACGACCAGTACGGCCTGGATCTCCTCGACGCCGGATCACTGACCGCGCTCTGCGTGCTGGCCGGCAGCCTCGCCCGACCCATGGGGGGGTATGCGGCTGATCGCCTCGGGGGCCTGCGCCTTATTGGCCTGTTGTTCCCTGCGCTGGCCGGTCTGACGTTTGCCGCCGGCCAATTCTTGCCGATACGGTGGGAGGCGGCATTGCTGGTGCTCACCGTCGCGGTGATGGGGCTCGGGAACGGCGGCGTGTTCCAGGCGGTCTGGCACCGCTTCGAAAAACAGATCGGAACCGCCTCCGGGCTGATCGGAGCCGCTGGTGGCCTTGGCGGCTTTCTGCTGCCGGCCGGATTGGGCGTACTCAAGGACACGACCGGAACGTACCGCTCCGGCTTTCTGCTCTTTGCGGTCGCGTCGGCTGTCGCGGCCATGACCGTCGCCGTGATGAGGAAGCGGGATCGGCAGGCATTCGAGGATCGGGACGGACGAGGGTTTTCTCGTTGACAGGCAGCTTACATTACTATAAATTTTCAATAGTTGCAGTGAGGCACGGGAGCCTCCAACCGGCCATGCAGAAAACCAAAACAGCGCCCAAGTTCGATTCCATCGAGGATGCCGTCAAGGACATCCGGAAGGGCCGCTTCGTCATTCTCGTGGATGACGAGGATCGGGAGAACGAGGGTGACCTGGTCATGGCGGCCGAGAAAGTCACGCCCGACTCGATCAATTTCATGGCCAAACACGGGCGCGGCCTGATCTGCCTCGCCCTGACTCCGGAACGAGTCGAAGAGCTGCAGCTCCCGCCCCAAGCGGCGGAGAACACCGCGCAGTTCGGCACCGCCTTCACCGTCTCGATCGACGCCCGGCGCGATATCACCACCGGGATCTCCGCCGCGGATCGTGCCACGACGATCCGAACCGCGGTGGACCCGCGGACCAAGCCGGCCGACCTGGCCCGTCCCGGTCACATCTTCCCCTTGAAGGCGCAGAAGGGGGGCGTGCTCAAGCGGGCCGGCCAGACGGAAGGCTCGGTGGATCTGGCCAGGCTGGCCGGGCTGTATCCGGCCGGGGTCTTGTGCGAGATCATGAACGACGACGGCACGATGGCGAGGGTCAAGGATCTGGTGGCCTTCGCGCGGCGGCACCGGCTGAAAATGGTGACGATCAAGGATCTCATCCAGTATCGGATGTGCCGGGAGACCTTCGTCAAGCGGATCGCCGACGCCAGGCTGCCGACCGTGTTCGGCGATTTCCAGGCGGTGGTCTTCGAGAACGAGATCGACAAGGGGACCCACATCGCACTGGTCAAGGGGCGGATTGAGGGCAGCACGCCCACGCTGGTGCGGGTCCATTCAGGCTGCTTGACGTCGGATGTCTTCGGGTCGTTGCGGTGTGACTGCCGCGAACAGCTCCATCGGTCCATGGAGATCATTCAGAAAGAAGGCAGCGGCGTGTTGCTGTATCTCAACCAGGAAGGCCGGGGCATCGGGCTGCTGAACAAGATCAAAGCGTACAAGCTGCAGGACGAGGGCAGCGATACGGTTCAAGCGAATATCCAGCTCGGGTTCCAGGCCGACCTCCGCGACTACGGGATCGGCGCCCAGATCCTCGTCAACCTCGGCGTCCGCAACATCCGCCTGATGACGAACAACCCGCGAAAGATCGTGGGCATCGAAGGGTACGGGCTCAAGGTCATCGAGCGCGTTCCCATCGAGATCGCGCCGAAAGATACGAACGTGCATTACCTGCGCACCAAGAAGCTCAAGCTGGGTCATATCCTCAATAATGTCTAGCGGGCGGCTCGATTCCAGCGGGAGGGGGCCCCGAAGACGCCCCTCCCGCGCCCACGACCCTCTCGCGACGAAAACCAGCAGGCTCCACTGTCCCTCGTTCCGTCAGATCATAGCGGCGTTCATCACTCCCTCCGTGCCGGGCTCTCGGATAGGTCGCGGTCATGAAAGTCATTGAAGGGGCGCTTCATGCCGGCGGCTACCGGTTCGGAATCGTGGTCAGCAAGTACCATGACTTCGTCACCGGCCGGTTGCTCGCAGCCGCGGTGGAGGTGCTGGCCAAGGCCGGAGCCAAGGACGAGGACATCGTCGCGGTCCGGGTGCCCGGCGCCTTTGAAATCCCGCTCGTGGCCCGTCGTCTGGCGCGGTCCGGTCGCTTCGACGCCGTGATCTGTCTGGGCGCGGTCATCCGGGGCGAGACCCCGCACTTCGAGTACGTGAGCGCGGAAGCCAGCCGGGGCATCGCGCGTGCAGCCTGGGAGTCGGACGTGCCGGTGATCTTCGGGGTCATCACCGCCAACACGGCGGAGCAGGCGCTCGAGCGGGCCGGCGCGCCGGAGCGGAATCGCGGAGCCGAAGCGGCGCGGACCGCCATCGAGATGGTGAACGTGCTGAAACAGCTGACAAGTAATAGGCTGCCAAAGCAAGCTCCCCGAAATCGGAGTAGGCGGACGAGGTGACAGCAGCGTATGGGCAGCCGACGACAGGCGCGCGAGTTAGCCCTTCAGGTCTTGTTTCAGTGGGACATTCACGGCAAGACGGGGTTCTGGCTCGAGGACTTCTGGGAACGACATGCTGTCTCTCCGGAGGTGCGGGCCTTTGCGGATCGGGTGGTGAACGGGGTGATGTCGGAGCGCGCCGAGCTCGATAAGCTCCTGGAGACCTACGCCGCCAATTGGAAGGTGCCCCGCATGCCGATTGTGGATCGCAACATTCTCCGCGCCGCCGCGTACGAGCTGCTATGGATGCCGGATGTGCCGGCGAAGGTGACCGTGAATGAGGCGATCGAGTTGGCCAAACGGTTTGCGGACGACGAGACCAAGCGGTTCGTCAACGGAATCCTGGATCAGGTCTTGAAGCACGACCCCCGGCTGGAGGAGAAGCGGGTGCAACTCGCAATCGAAGCCGGCGATAGGCTATAGGCGATGGGCTATAGATTACGGCAAATAGGTTTTCAGAGACTGTTTCTGCGTACGAGGTTTGTTACCCATTGCCCATGGCCCATAGCCTCTAGCCGTTTTGGGTAAAAAGATGATCGACCGGTACACGCTTCCGAGGATGAAGGCGGTGTGGGAGTTGCGGCACAA
>CAYZKG010000060.1:3503-16211 GCA_964478915.1 uncultured Nitrospira sp. | reverse complement strand
TTCTTTGTGACCTCCCCGGGAACCTTTTCGCTGCGACCGACCATTCGCACGCCGTATGCAAACTTATTCCTCGCTGGGGATTGGACCAGAAACGGTCTCGACATCCCCTGCATGGAAGGGGCAGCCCGGTCGGGCCGCATGGCGGCGAGAGCGGTGCAAGAAGAAGCGGGCTGCTCGGAGCTCATAGAAGTCTACGATCCGGATTGAATCGGCAGCGGGACGGTCATGAAAATCACGCTGATCTACCCACGATGGCGACGGGGCCTGTGGAGCATCTCCATCTACCGGATGCCGATGCTCGGACTGTATCGCCTGGCCGCGCTCACCCCGGACGATATCGAGGTCGAGATAGTGGATGAAAACGTGGATGAGATCGAGTACGGCCCCACGGATCTCGTTGGGATCTCCGTGATGACGCCGGCCGCGCCGCGCGCCTATGAGATAGCGCAGCAGTACCGCGAGCTCGGAGTGAAGGTCGTGCTGGGCGGGATTCACCCCTCGACGCTCCCGGACGAGGGACTCCAATATGCAGATGCGGTGGCCATCGGGGAGGCCGATGAGCTGTGGGGCCGGATCATACATGACTTCAAGCGCCACCGGCTGCAGCGAAAGTACATTGCTGAGACACTTCCTGATGTCACGAACAGCTTGGCCAGGCCGCCCTCCATCGTGGACAGGGGCCGATACATCATCAAAAATTTCATCCAAACCGGACGAGGCTGCCCGGTCAATTGTAATTTTTGTTCGGTCACGGCTTTCAACGGGGCCGGTATGCGGTATCGCGCCATTGACGATATCGTCCGGGAGATCGAGATGCGCAGAGCGGTCTCGAAGTACTTCCTGTTCGCTGACGACAATCTGGTGGCCAATGGCGAGCGGGCCAGGAAGTTCTTCGCCGCCATCACGCCGCTCGACATCCGATGGGGCAGTCAGGTGACCATTAAGCTGGGCATGGAGGATGCACTTCTGAAGCCGGCGGTCAAAAGCGGGTGTCGCGTGGTGTTCATCGGCTTCGAGAGCATCGATCAACACACCCTCGACTTTTGCGAAAAAAAGTTCAAGGTCGAGAAATATGAAACCGCCATCAAACGCCTGCATGACCACGGCGTGTTCATCATCGGCTCCTTCATCTTCGGATTCGACACGGATACCCCCGATGTCGTGAAGCGAACACTGGAGTTTGCCCTGCGCAACAATCTCGATATGTGCCAGTTCACCATCTTAACGCCGTTTCCCGACACCAGACTGTTTCCAAAATTCCGCGACGAAGGGCGGATCACCACGTTTGATTGGAGCAAATACGACGCCTTCCATGCAGTCTTCAAACCGGTACGGATGACCCAGGAAGAACTGCAGACTACTGTGAACAATGCCTACAAAGAGTACTTCGCCTTCTCACCAACGCTCAAAAGGATCCGCGAGAGACTGAAGTCCGGCAATTGGAAGGCCGCCCTGTTGGGCGCCAAGACCAGTTGGGACAGCTATCATTTCGATATATAATCGACCGTTGCTGACCGAAGACTGATTCAATTTCCACGCCTCTTTTCGTTGGACCGTCGTCGTCATCATGTCCCCGCGCCGGCCGTCCCCCACAAACGAGTTGTGACATGATTCCCACCGACATTGTTCAGAATCGCTATCGTCTCATAAGGGAAATCGGCAAGGGCAGCTTCAGCACCGTCTATGAGGGTATCGACACGACCGAAGCACGACCCGTCGCGGTCAAGCTGTTTGAGTACCGGGGAGGGCTGGAGCGATTCCTTCGTGTGCAGCAAGAAGTGTCCATGCTGGCCAAGCTCAATCACCCCCGTATCGTCAAGTTCTATGAAGTGGGACAGCACAATGGCACGTGTTATCTCATCATGGAACTCATCCCGGGCGTCTCGCTTGCCACGTACATTAAAAATCGGACCGCCCTCGATCCCGGAGAGGCCGTGTCCATCGTGATGCAAATTACCGAGGCGCTAGAACACGTGCATCAGCATGGCATGATCCATCGTGACCTCAAGCCCGCAAATATCATGCTCGCCCGCCAACCAGAGGACTCCGTGAAGGTCTTGGATTTCGGGCTGGCTTGGGTGGTCAGTATGGCCGACCGGTTTGCGTCGAAGAGCGTCGTCGGCAGCTTCTTTTACATGGCGCCGGAGCAGACCGGGATTCTTCAGGTGCCCATCGATTACAGGGCGGACCTCTATGCCCTCGGGGTGATGTTTTACGAGCTCCTGACGGGCGCGCCACCGTTTCAAGGCACGGATGCAGGGGCGCTCATTCATCAGCACGTCGCCAAGCTTCCAGCCCCGCCGCGGCAGGTCAACCCGAACATTCCCCCGCTTCTCGAAGAAATCGTCTTGAAATTGCTCCGAAAGGATCCTCAAGAGCGATATCAAACTGCGACAGGTCTTCTCGAGGATCTCACCGAGTATTACCAGGCCGTATTGGCAGGGAGCGAATCCGTACACTTCCCGTTAGCTCGGGCTGATAGGCCCGGGCAACCCATTTCCTTTCACGCCAGAGTCGTTGGAAGACACAGTGAGCTGGCCGAACTGCAAACGGCGTTCGACCGAGCCGCAGCGGGACACGGCCAGATCGTGATGATTGCCGGAGAGCCAGGCATTGGCAAAAGCCGCCTTGTGAATGAAATGAGAGGTTACGTCAATGAACGAGGCGGGGCATTTATCTCGGGAAAGTGTAATGAATATTCCCGCGCCTTTCCTTATTCGCCGTTCGTTGAGGCCGTTCAGGAATATCTCCAGCAGGTGGAGAATCTCAATCCGGAGAAGCGACGGCTGGCGGTCGAGAGGATCAAGGGAGCCATCGGCGAGATGGGAGAGGAATTAACGAGGATCCTGCCCGAGATCAAAACGCTCATCGGCGAACCTCCCCATCTTGCAACAGTTTCGTGGGAGGAAGACAAACAGGTCGAGCGATTCCTCAGCGTGGCCTCAGATTTTCTGGTCTCCCTGGGGAATCCGCGCCTTCCGGTCTTGCTGTTTTTGGATGATCTCCAATGGATCGACGGCGGGACGCTTCAGTTACTGGAACGAACCTTTGCCAAGGTTCCGTCATCACATCTCTTCATAGTCGGGACATATCGCGATTCACAGGTCACTCAGGGCCACCCGCTCCACACGTTCTTGCAGATCTGGAAGAACGCCTTCAAGGAGATCAAGTTACAGTTTCTCTCGCTACAGGACTTACGTACGCTGCTGCTGGAATTGCTGAACATGCAGAAGGCTGAAGCGCGGTTGCTCGCTCAGGTCATCTATGAGAAGACGACGGGCAATCCGTTCTTCATACTGGAGATGTTAAAGGCCTTCCTGCAGGGCGGTGTCTTGGCGTTAGACCGGGACGGTTGGAAATTCGATCCTGGCAAAGTCGATCAGGTCTCGGTGTCTTCGCAGGTGGACGAGGTTATTGTTCAACGGCTTACTCACATAGAGGAAGAGAGCCTGGACGTCTTGAGTTATGCCGCGGTCATCGGGCGGGATTTTACCTTTGAGGACCTTCTGCATATCACGCCGCAAGAGCCGGCGCAGATCCTACGCAATATCGACGAGGCAAGCCACTACCACATCATTTTGCCGAGAGTTACGCCTACCGGTGAGCAAGGATACACGTTCGCCCACGACAAAATTCTGGAAACGCTCTACGAGAGAATCGATCCCGCCATCAAACAAGAACTTCACCAAAAAATTGCTGAATCTCTCGAGGGTCGCTACCGGGATCGGCTGCAGGACGTCATTTTCGAACTGGCGATCCACTTTATCAGGGGAACGGACCAACACAAAGCTCTGCGCTATTCCATCACGGCCGGAGACCTGGCCAAGCAGACCTACGCGAACTCTGAGGCTGCCCATTTTTACGAAACCGCTTTGCGACTCATGGAAGAGGGGATCGCCATTGAGGGAGCAAGCGCTGCGCAACTGTCATTGAGCCTGAAGGAAAAGCTGGGTGACGTGAATTTCTTCCTGGGACGCTACGGGGATGCCAACAAGTACTATTTTGAGGTGAGACCATTCCTCACGGAGAAGCCGGACATCTCCCGGGTGGAAACCAAGATCGGGACCGTCTTTTTCAGGCAAGGGAGTCCGGAGGAAACGCTTGAACACCTGGGAAACGGGCTCTCAGCCCTAGGCATTCGGCAGCCCAAAACCGTGGTCGGCGTCATGGGCTCCATTCTCTGGGAAACTGTGAAACAGGCCGGGCACACCTATCTGCCACGGCTGTTCCTCAGGAAACGATCCGAAGATCCCCGAAAGCTGGAGGCGGTGAGGTTATTCGAGCCACTGTTTTATTACTACTATTTCATCGACATGAAGCGGTCCATTCAGGTTCATTTGAAACAGTTGAACGTAGCCGAGCAGCTCGGGGACATCGAGTTTCTCACGATCGCCTATGTGAACCATGAAAAAGTCTGCAGTGCGATCGGGATGCACCGGAGAGCGTTAAAGTACGCGGAAAAGGCATTACGGCTGCGTGAGAGGCCGGAGCAAGGACCCCGCGCCGCCGGTGAAGCGCTCCTGGCCATGGGGATGGCGCATTACTACCGAGCTGAGTGGAATACGGCCATGGACTATTTCCTCAAGGCGGCCGATGAGATGATGAAGGTCGGCAATCTCTGGCAGGTGGAAGTGGCCTATGGGCATCTGTCTCTCGTCCATTTAGCGAAAGGCGAGTTCGAGAAGACCATCGAGTGCGGGAAGTTAGTTCAGCGTATCGCTGAAGCGGTAAAAAACATACATGGCTTCGGCTGGGCACAGTGCATTTTTGCTTTCGGTTACTTGCCTCAAGGGAGAATTACAGAAGCCTTGAACCATGCCCAACAAGCTGTCCGCCAGTGTGAAGTGGCAGGAGACAACCTGATTACGGCGATGAGTCTTCGACTTGTGGGTGAGATCTATTTTAAAAAAGGTCAAATCGATGAAGCCATGACCGCGCTGGAAAAAAGCCGTGCCATTATCGAGCAAAATACGTTGCTGCACGACCTCAGTACTGGCACCTATGTGGTCCTCGCGGAAGCATACCTCCAGGCCGCGCGGGCCGATGAAGCCAAGCGAAAGGTTTATCTCAAAAAAGCCCGGCGATGCCTCACTGTAGCGCTCATCCTTGCGAAGCTATTCAAGAACTGGAGCGTCCCCGCTTACAGAGTCAAGGGTATGTATGAGTGGACCGTGGGAAAGAAAATACCTGCGAAGCGCTCATTGCAAAAAAGTCTGGACATCGCGACCGAACTTGGCGCCCGGTACGAGCTCGGGCGGACCTATCTCGAGTTCGGGAGGTGCCTGCTGAACAAGCAGAGGAGCTGACGAGGTCATCAGCTTGCCGTCTTACCACACATACGATGTCGCCGTGATCGGGAGCGGCCCGGCTGGGGCGTCCGCCGCGCTTCCTTTAGCGACAGCCGGGGCTCGGGTCGCGCTGATCGAGAAAGCCGGCTTGCCCCGGTACAAAACGTGCGGGGGCGGCGTCGTGCGACGGGCGATTCGCCTCTTGCCGGTGGATGTCGAAGGAGCGATTCAACGGCAGTGTCACACCGCGGAGTTAAACGTGCTCGACGCAGGGCTCCATTTTCTGACCAGACGGACAGAGCCGATCGTGTCGATGACCATGCGCTCGGAATTTGACTTTTCGGTTGTGGCGGCAGCAAAGGCTGCCGGAGCGGAGATCCGTGAGAATAGTGAAGTGGTGGATGTCGTTGCTGATGGCGAGTCGGTGAAGCTTGAGACGACCAAGGGAACGATCCGAGCGCGATTCGTCGTCGCGGCAGACGGGGCCACGGGAATGCTGGCCCGGAAGGCCGGCCCGCGAGACGGGCGGCAACTGATCCCGGCCCTGGAATGCGAAGTGTCCGTGTCCGACCATGATCTGGAACGATTCAGCCAGACGGCCCGGTTTGATTTTGGCGTAGTCCCGTTCGGCTACGCCTGGGTGTTTCCCAAGAGAAGCCACTTGTCCATCGGCGTGCTGACGATGCGGCGGGCGCCGGTCAACCTGAACGACATGTTCGCGCGCTATCTCCACCTGATCGGCATCGAGCAGACGCAGAACATCGAACGGCACGGATTTCTCATCCCGGTCAGACCCCGCAGAGGGCCTTTGGTTGACAGGCGGATCATTCTCACCGGCGATGCGGCCGGACTGGCTGACCCCGTGACGGGAGAAGGGATCACCTTTGCGATACAGAGCGCTCAGATGGCGGCACAAGCGCTGGTTGGCGCGGACTTCAAAGAATCCCGCGTCGCCGAAGCCTATCAGACAGAGTTGGCAAAGAGCATTCTGCCCGAACTCCGCATAGGCAGACTGCTCGCGCGAGCCTTGTACGACTCGCCCAATCTGCAGAGATGGCTGTTTCAGCATTACGGGCAGCGATTCAGTGAAGCGGTGACCGACGTCATTATGGGAGATAAAACCTATCGGGGTATCCTGAGCAATCCGTTGTCCTACCTGAAGCTGTTACGGTTCAAGAGCATGAGAAAGAGTGTAGTCAGAGCCGATTCCTGAGAGATGGGCATGGAACAGGCGAAAGCATACCTCGCGAAGGCCAGAGAGATATTTCTGGAACTGGGCGCACAGCATGATCTGGCCACGACCCAGAAGCTCCTCGGACTGCCTGACCACCGGACCGAAAACGCGCAACAGATTGAGGTGCAGGACCAGCAGACCCTGGCTGCGATGAGAAAACTCAGCTCCCTGCTCCAGGTCTGCCGCAGCATCAGCGCGATTCTGAACGTGGAGGAGCTGCTGGATCAGATCTTGGACGCGGCGATCGGCGTCGTGGGGGCTGAGAAGGGATTCCTCCTGCTCTATGAGCAGGACCACCTCCAGGTGAGGGTAGCCAGGGGAGTTGAGAAAGAGGAGCTTCACACCAAGGCGTTCGAATTCAGCCGCAGCCTCATCGGACAGGTGGAGCGCGACGGGACCGGTGTGGTCACCACTGACGCTCAAGCGGATCCACGATTTCAGATACAGGAAAGCGTCGTGCGGTACGGCTTACGCTCCATTCTTTGTGTCCCGCTGAAGCGGCAGGACAAGGTGCTGGGGGTCCTCTACCTGGACAATCGGCTGATTGCCAACCTCTTCACGGAGCATGAAATGGAGCTGATGACGGCCTTTGCTTCTCAGGCCGCCATCGCCATTGATAACGCCTCGGCCTATCAACAAATTACGGATTTGAACGTGAATCTGGAGGCAAAAGTCCAGCAGCGGACCGCCCAGTTGGCCCGGCTCAACCGGGAACTGGAGGAAAGCAACAAGAAGCTGCTTGAGCTGGACAGGCTCAAGTCCCAGTTCCTCTCCCACGTCTCCCATGAGCTGCGAACGCCGCTCACCTCCATCAAGGGCTTCACGGAGAACATGCGGGCCGGCTTGGCGGGACCGCTGGGGGAGAAACAAGACCGGTACCTGGGGCGAATCCGTGAAAACACCGAACGGCTCACCCGCATGATCGCCGACCTGCTCGATCTTTCCCGGATCGAGGCCGGAAAGATCGAATTGGCGCTCGGACCGGTAGCGCTGCCGCAAGCGGTCGGGGAGGTGGTGGAGCAACTGCGGCCGCTTGCCGTCGAGAAACGCCATCGTTTGGACCTACACAGTACCGTCGCGGACCTGACCATCCGGGCAGACCGGGATCGCCTGAGCCAGATCCTCACGAACCTGATCGACAACGCGATCAAGTACACGCCGGAGGGAGGGAGCATTGCGGTGCGCATCGCTCAGCAGAGCCCACGCTGGGCGAAAATCTCGGTCATCGACACCGGCGTCGGGATCCCCCCTGAAGCCTTGAGCCGGGTTTTTGATCCGTTCTTCCGCGCAGGCCATTCGATCGAAGGCAGGGCAAAAGGACTGGGGCTCGGTCTCTCGATCGTGAAGAATCTCGTGGAGCTTCACGGGGGGAAGGTCACGGTCGAAAGTGCTCCCGGTCGAGGAAGCGCCTTTCACATTCTGCTGCCTGTGTCGCCTTCCGCTTAGGACTCCCCCACAGACCCCTTCGCTGAATTCGGATACAGGCCGTCTCGAATTGGATACTCTGTATCCGATTGTCCGTATCGTTTTGGAGCCGCTCTCATCGCTGTTTTCTATCCTCACTCATCAGCCTTGCAAGTCAATAAATTTCCAGGCCGAATTCGACACGTCGAGCCAAGACCGGGTGGCATGCCACTTGCCAACTTCGGGCCCATCACTCGTCTGAAGAGGGATTATCCGTTATTCATTCGCGAACCGCTGTCAGGCGGTTCAGCGGCAGAGAGCCACGCGATGCTATCCGTCCACTCTATCGAGCCTGTGCGGCGATACCGGGAGATTCCATTTCATGGAGGCCTGATGGTGGCCAAACGCATTCTTGTAGCCGACGACGATGAGGACATTCGCGAGATCCTTCAGGACAGTCTGGGCTCGTACGGGTACGTCGTCGAAACCGCCGCAAGCGGCAGGGAGGCTCTGCAGAAGCTGGAACAACGGACGTACGACGGCATGTTGCTCGACATTCTGATGCCCGACATGGATGGGTTGGAAGTCCTGCGGGAGGTCCGGCAACGCTTTCCTTCCTTGCCGGTCGTGATGATGACGGCCATAGCCCGTGAAGCGGCAGCGCAGGCGGTGGAGGCCGGCGCGCAGGCCTATGTGCTCAAGCCGTTCGATGCGGCGCAGCTCAAGCGTATCGTGGAGCGCTGGTTCGGCCTCCCTGGCGGCCAGGCATGAGACAAGAACCCGTACCCCATAGACGTCAGAACATGACCATTCGTGACTGCCCGCGTTGCCACGATCGAAGCCTGGGGCAGACCGGCGCTTTCTGGTTGTGCATCAGGTGCGGATACGCGATTACCCAGCAAGCGCTCGACGCGGAAGGTTCGGAGCCCCCCGCCGGTCCCCAACGCCGCCGTAGCGGGAGCGTCAGGCGAGCGGACAATTCCGACTAGACCCAGGAGGCGACGTTGGAGAGGAGAATGGCCGAGGCCTTGAGGCGCGTGCTGAGACGAGCATGGGGTGAGGACCCGTGTGATCATCCCAAGGTCGAGGAAGAAACGGAACTCGGTGCCGCAACAGGTCGCTGGTTTTGCCTCTCCTGCGGGAGAGAGATTGACACGCCTCCCTGGACCAAACAGCTAAGCAGCTAAGAACCATGTTGACACGCCAAGCTATTTCTTTTAAGTAGTTTCTACAAAATTCCTTAATCCCTTCGTCCTCATCACACCATACCAAGCTCTGACCTCTCGAGCTGTGGACAAAAAGGTATGGATAGAACTGCACATCAGAAAGGAGGCGACTATGCCCGCCAGGGACAACACCACCGAGGTCAGTGTCCTATCTCCCCCCTGCCTGACGCCGCTCATTTCGTTTGCCGGCATGGTGTTCCTGGTCCTGTGCTGGTCCATCCCTGCGTACGGAACAGGGTTCCGCATCCTGCAGCAGGGTGCCGCCGCGACGGGCCAGAGCGGAGCCTTCATCGCGCAGGCGGATGATCCTTCGGCGATCTACTACAACCCCGCCGGGATGACGCAACTAAAGGGAACGCAGGTCTATCTCGGCATGAATCTTTTGGGCGGCAGCACCTCGTTTGCGGGGCCGAGCGGCACGGCCCGCGGGGACTTCGGATCGAGCGTCGCCTGGCCGCCGCCGAGCCAGATCTATCTGACGGCCAACATGAAGCGCCTCGGGCTGGAGAATCTCACGGCAGGTATCGCGATTCTCTCTCCCTTCGGGACCCTCTACCGGTGGCCGGAGAACGGCCCGTTTGCCACGGCCGTCACGCGCGCCTGGCTGGAGATCGTGGATGTCAAGCCGACTCTTGCGTACAAGCTCACGAAAGATCTTTCGATCGGCCTGGGAGCGGACATCTATACCTTCTTCAGCTTTGTCGGCAACGGCCAATACGAGCAGCAAGCGATTTCCACCGGGGCTCTTACTCCAAGAGGACAACGGCTGGAAGTCAACGGCAAAGACACAACCGCCGGCTTCAACGTCAGTTTTCTGTGGACTGCCATTCGAAGCCCCGTCAATGACAAACCACTGGTCAATGTCGGATTTCAGTACCGAAGTCAGGCCACTATGCATCTCCAAGGAGAATTCCTGTCGAATGGAGCGCTTCAAGCCGACGCCGCAACCACTCTCGTCTTGCCTCAAATCATTACCGGAGGCATTGCTCTCTGGCCGGTCCGCGACAACGACCGCGAGTGGAAGCTCGAGCTGGACGTGGACTACACCGGCTGGAAATCCATTCGGAACCTGGACGTGCACCTCTCCAGTGGGGTCACGGTCGCCACCCCCCAAGATTGGCGCAGCATGTACACGGCGATGGTGGGCACCGAATACAAATGGCTGAAGCTCGAGCGGCTGCCGGATTGGGAGATCGCGCTTCGTGGCGGCTATTGGAATTCCCCGACACCCGTTCCCGATAGAAATTTTAACCCAGCATTGCCTGACGCAGATAATCACTCCATCACTGTCGGGCTCGGTCTCCTCTGCAAAGGCAAGGGTCTCTTCGCCGGACTGGTGAAGTGCGGACAAACGGAAGACAACAAGTTCGGCTTCAAGGCGATCGGTCTGGACCTGGCTTATCAATTGTGGCTCTTTGAGCAGCGCACCGTCGCAGGAAATAAGCATCCTCTCGCTGATCCGGACGTCGTGAATGGGAAATATCATTCCACCTACCATCTGGGGACCTTCAGCATCCGCATGAACTTCTGAGAAAGTACCAAGACAACCTCGCGTATCGCATCCGATAAGCGAAGTATTCTCCTTGATACAGAGCGCCAGAGAACGGTGCTCCCTGCTGAGGTTCTCCTCCTCGGAAAGAAAATCTTTTCTTCGTTGATTCAAGAGCTTCGAGCGTTCTGATCCTGGCGGCCGGCCATCTTGCTGTTGGCACGCGTGTTGCCAGAGTCAATGCCATGTTTTCACTCTTTTTCCACCGTTGAGCCGGCGAACCGGCACGGGGATCAGTATGAACGAGTTACACGCTCTCCCATTTGAACCACGCCCGTCTTCCGTTCCGGACAAGGCGCGGCCGCCGATCCTGATCGTGGATGATGACCCGGACATCTGTCAGGCCCTGAGCCACGCCCTCGAGCATGAGGGCTACCAGGTCAGGACTGCCGGAGCGGGGGCGGAGGCCATTGAAAGGGTGAAGTCCGCACACTACGCGGCGGTCCTGCTCGATCTCAAGCTGCCCGATCTCGACGGGCTGTGGGTCCTCAAGATCTTGACCAAACTCGATCGGAACCTCCCGGTGATTGTGCTGACGGCGTACGGCACCGAGGAGAACCGGATCGGATCCTTCAGCAAAGGCGCGTTTGCCTGCCTCACCAAACCCTACAACCTGGATGAAATCAAGGCCACATTGCAGCGGGCGGTGGAGGTCAAGGCCCTTGCGGTAAAGGCCGAACGGGTGGAACACGCCCTCACGGCCAGCGAGGAGCGCTTTCGGTCGGTGGTGGAGTCAGCGACCGATGCGATCATCCTGGCCGATCGCAATGGGACGATCATTTCGTGGAATCAGGCAGCGGAACGGCTGTTCGGCTACACAGAGGAAGAGGTGCTCGGTCAACCGCTTTCACTGTTGATGCCGGCTCGCTACCACGAAGCGCATCGAAACGAGATCCATCGGGTCGGCTCGACCGGAGAATGCCGGGTCATCGGAAAAACGGTCGAACTTCACGGCCTGCGGAAAGACGGCACGGAATTTCCTCTGGAGCTCTCGCTTGGGACCTGGAAGACCCAGGACGGCATGTTTTTCAGCGGGATCATCCGGGACATCACCGTACGAAAGACCGCCGAACGACGCCATGCGGCGCAGTACACCGTGACTCGAATCTTAGCCGAGTGCTCGACGCTGGCCGAGGCGACGCCCAAGATCCTGCAGGCCATCTGCGAGAGCCTCGGCTGGGACGTCGGCGCCATCTGGACCGTGGACGAGCATGCGGACGTCCTGCGGTGCGTCGAACTGTGGCACTCGCCGGATATCGCGATCCCGGCATTCCAGTCACTGACCAAGGAGAGCACGTTTGGCCGGGGCCTCGGCTTGCCCGGCCGCGTCTGGGCTACCGGTGAGGCCACGTGGATTCCGGACGTGGTGGACGATCCCAACTTCCCGAGAGCCTCCGTCGCGGCGCAAGACCGCCTGCACGCAGCCTTCGCCTTCCCCATCAAGCGGAATTCACAGGTCCTGGGAGTGTTCGAGTTTTTTATTCGGGAGATCCGGCAGCCAGACGAAGACCTGCTCCGGATGCTGACGGCGATCGGCAGTCAGATCGGGCAGTTTATCGATCGCAAGCGCGCGGAGGCGGCGCTTCGGGAAAGCCAGGACCGTTTCCGCCAGTTGGCCGAGAGCATCCGGGAAGTCTTCTGGATGACCGATGTCCAGAAGAACCAGATGATCTACATCAGCCCGGGATACGAGGAGATCTGGGGGCGCACCTGCGAGAGCCTGTACGCGGCGCCGCGATCGTGGCTCGATGCGATCCACCCCGACGATCGCCCACGGGTCCTCGAAGCCGCCATGACCAAACAGATCGCCGGTGAATATGACGAGGAATATCGGATCGTGCGGCTCGACGGCGTCATTCGGTGGGTCCGGGACCGGGCCTTCCCGATCCGGAACGACCTGGGACTGGTCTATCGCATTGCCGGGGTGGCCGCAGACATCACCGAGCGGAAGCAGGCTCAAGAGGCGCTGCGGAACGCCTACAACGCGATCGACGCCATCATGTCCAG
>CAYZKG010000060.1:0-3403 GCA_964478915.1 uncultured Nitrospira sp. | reverse complement strand
GGGTCTACCGGTATTGCCTCTTCCCGGTTTCAGTCCATGAAGAGGCTCAGATCGGGCTCTTGATCTGGGACATCACCGAGCAGAAAGAACTGCAGGATCAGCTCATCCAGGCCGAGAAACTGGCCAGCCTGGGGACGATGGTCTCCGGCATGGCGCACGAGATCAACAACCCCATGCACGGTATCCTCGGCATGGCCGAGCTGATCTTGGAGGAACAGAATCCTGAGCACATTCAGGAGTACGCCAGAGACATCGTGGCCTACTCGCATCACGTGGCTACCGTGGTCAGGGACTTCGCCTGCTACGCCCGGTCGGCTTCCAAGGATGAGGAGGTCGAGATCGATCTCAATGAACGTCTGACCGAGGCCGTCAAGATGGTGCGGCGCTCCCCGCAGTTCGGGTGTGTCGAAGTGGTCACCTCGTTCGAATCTCTCCCACAACTGCGGGCCCGCAGGTCGGAAATCGACCAGGTGTTCGTCAACCTGATCAGCAATGCGGTTCAGGCGATGGACGGCCAGGGCCGGCTGACCCTGGCGACACGCCTCGAAGACGGGCAGAGGACCGTCTCCATCAGCGACACAGGCTGCGGGATTCCGAAAGCCCTGCTCCCAAAGATCTTTGAGCCGTTCTTCACGACGAAAGTCTCCGGCAAAGGCACCGGCCTGGGACTGAGCATCGTCCACAAGATCGTGACGAAGTACGGCGGCGCGATCCGGGTCGAGAGCGATCAAGGCAAGGGGGCCACGTTCAGACTGCAATTTCCGGATCCAAAACCTTAACAGAGGAGGAAGGACATGCCACTGCACACGCACTACGCGGTGAAAGGAAGGCAGGGCCGGATCCTGATCGTCGATGACGAGGCAGCGGTACGAAAACCGCTCGCCCTGTGTCTGACGAAGGTCGGGTATGAGGTCGTGGAGGCGGAGGATGGCGAGCAAGCTATCAAGGCCATCAAATCGGACGACAATTCCCTGATGGTGGACACCATCCTCTGCGACATCCGGATGCCGAAGATCAACGGCGCCGAAGCAATCGCCTACTTCAGGACCTACCACCCGTCTGTCCCCATCGTGGTCATGACCGGGCACCCGGACGTGGAGTTGGCGGTATCCCTGATGAAGGACGGTGTGGTGGACTATCTGGTGAAGCCCGTCTCGAAGGAGGACCTGCTGGCAGTCGTCCGCCGCGCCGTGGATGGACACGTGGTCTGCGAGCCCGGGTTCGCCCACTGAGGATGCAGGTTCAGGTTGAGGTTGAGGTGAATCGCCGTGTGACCGGCGCTAGGGGGGACTCAACGTCGGCGCCTTCACGACTTCGACGCCGGGCGGGATCTGGAAGTCGAACAATGCAGTTTTCAGCCCGGTATTAGCCCTCAGATTCGTGAAATGAAACGTGGAGACGTTCCCGCTGATCTCGTGCAGGGACACCGTTTTGATGAAATAGGTTTTCGGCTGCAACTCCAAGACGATCCGCGCCAGAGTCCGTAGCGATTCCGGCTCGGTCGGCTTCGGGAGTAGCGTGAGCAGCGGGACGCCGCCCTCCCTGCGATCTCCTCCGGGCGTCGTCTCCACGTCGAAATGTTCTTCCAGCTTGGCGATGCCCTGCAGCAACTGCAGGGGAGCCTGGGAGGCGGCCATCTGTGTGAGCTTCCCCACCAGGACCTGTTTGTGTTCGGGAACGTACATCATCACCTCGTTCCCCTTGACGTAGATCTCCTCCACGTTGGGTTCGCGGTAGTCCCAGCGCAGCCGACCCGGCTTCTTGATGTAGACCCGACCCGATGACGAGATGGGGGTCTTGAATCCCTCGATCTTGGTGGTCTGCTTGAAATCGGCCTGGAGATCCCGGGTCTCCTCGTACCGGGCCTGCACCTTCTTCACCACTTCCTTGATGCCTTCAGCCGCCGCCAGCGCCGGCGCGAGTCCTGCGGCGGCCGCCACAACACTCAGCAGGGCAGCTCGGGCCCTGCTGCCCTTCATGAGTAGTCCTCGCCGACCGGCCCCTTGCGCGCCACCACTTCCCGCCGCCCGTCTCGCGCCGGCGCACTGACCAGCCCTTCTTCCTCCATGCGCTCGATCATGCGGGCGGCCCGCGGATATCCGACGCGCAGGCGCCGCTGAATCAACGAGGCCGAGGCCTGGCCGGTGCTGATCACGAGGTCCTTGGCCTGCTCATAAATCTCGTCCCGTTCCTGCTCTTCCGTGGCCTCTTCCTGTCGCAGTGATTGGAGTTCCTCGGCATACGCAGGGGCCGCTTGCTTCCTGATGAACTCCACGACGCGGCGCACGTCTTCATCAGGAACGAACGACCCATGCAAGCGCACCAGGCGGCCGGTTCCGGAGGCCAGGTAGAGCATATCCCCCTTGCCGACCAGGGCCTCCGCGCCATTGGCGTCCAGAATCGTCCGGGAATCCGTTTTGGAAGACACCTGAAAGGAAATGCGCGCCGGGAAATTTGCTTTGATGAGGCCGGTCAACACATCGACGGAGGGCCGTTGCGTGGCCAGCACCACATGAATGCCAGCCGCTCGGGCCATCTGCGCGAGGCGAGCAATCTTGTCCTCCACTTCCTTGGGGGCCACCATCATGAGATCCGCCAGCTCGTCGATCATCACCACGATGTAGGGCAGGTGGGACGGCGGCGTTTCCCCATCGGCCGGAGAAACATCTCCGGCAAGGGTGGTCTCGCCAGCCGACAGCCGCTCTTCTTCGGAGAGAAATTCGATCGGCAGCTCCGCCTGCTCGGCAGGAGTCTTCTGCGATGATCCGGGCAAGAGACCCTGCTTTTCGGCAACGCGTCGGTTATACGCTTCGATGTTCCGAACACCCGCCTCGGCCAGAAGCTTGTAGCGCTGCTCCATCTCCTGGACGACCCATCCCAGCCCACGGGCCGCCGACTTCGGATCCGTGATGACAGGGCGCAGGAGGTGCGGGATGCCGTCATACGCCTGCAGCTCCAGCATCTTGGGATCAATCAGCAGCAGCTTGACCTCATCCGGTCTGGCCGAGAACAGGATGCTCATCAACATGGTGTTGAGCCCGACGCTCTTGCCGGCCCCGGTGGCGCCCGCCACGAGGAGATGCGGCATGGCTTTCAGGTCGGCCGTGACCGGGGCTCCAAAGATGTCCTTGCCGAGGGCGAGGGTCAGTTTCGAGCGGGAGCGCGTAAAGGCTTCGCTGGTCAGCACTTCCTTGAGAGATACCGTCTCGCGGTACGGGTTCGGCACTTCAATCCCGACGACCGATTTGCCGGGTAGGGGCGCGACGATCCGAAGGCTCGTGGCCTTGAGAGCCAGCGCCAGATCATCCGCGAGGTTCACGATCCGAGCGACTTTCACGCCCGGAGCGGGCTCGAATTCGTACATGGTGACCACCGGCCCCGGATGCACCTCGGTCACCTTGCC
>CAYZKG010000059.1:0-16324 GCA_964478915.1 uncultured Nitrospira sp. | reverse complement strand
ATCACTCAGTAGGGGCTTCCTGAGCGTGCTGGGGCCGCCCACCCCGAAAGCAAAGTCTTATCACCCATCACCCCATCACCCACCTTATCACCTTGAAAAACGTGGCGGTGCTCAATGCGACCGTGAATCAACAGTTGAACCAGTATCAGGGTGGGGTTACCGGACGCGTGAAGTCCACGTGGTGGAACAAAACGCTGGAAGCGGAGCTGTGGAAGGTCTATATGGGCGTGGATCTCTTCAATGGCCAGCGGACCTCGTATTTCGGCCGGATTCAGCCGGCGTCGGCGTTTTTCATCGAGGCACGTGCCAGCTTTTGAACAGAAAACGCAAAATCGTTCAACGATCAGGCTACGTGACGATGCACTCGCTTCTCGATTTCCCGCCCAACCGAACGTTGGGTGATCCTCAGATCGAAATCAGACTGAAGCCCGAGCCACAGCTCGGTGGAGACGCCGAAGTACTTGCCCAGCCGGAGAGCGGTATCAGCAGTGATCGAGCGTTTACCGTTCACAATGGTGCTGACCCGACCCGGCGGAACACCAATGTCACGAGCGAGCCGATTGATGCTAATGCCCAGCGGCTTCATGAATTCTTCGAAGAGGATTTCCCCTGGATGGATCGGGTGGAGCAACTTCTTGTGTGGCATGCTCGCCTCCTCTACTCATGATAGTCAACGATCTCGACGTCGTATGCGTCTCCCTGCTTCCAGACGAAACAGATTCGCCATCGGTCGTTGATTCGGATACTATGTTGTCCCTTACGGTCCCCTTTCAACGCCTCCAGCCGGTTACCAGGGGGAACATGCAGGTCCTGCAACGACCGAGCGCGATGAAGGTACAGCAGCTTTCTGCGCGCGATTCGCTCAAGGTTCCGAAATCGCGGTACGTCCACATCGGCGAACAGCGCTTCCGTCCGGACGCGGCGGGACTTCTACCTGCGACCCATGGTGGCTTACGCCTTCACCGACATCTGGAAGGGGTTTATCGGTTACGACATTAAAGCCTTATGCCGCCCGTGACTACGCGCGCGTGTTGTGGTACCCGTGGCTGGCGGCTTTGAACCGCCTGAGACGCAGGGCGTTGCCGACGACGCTGACCGAGGACAGCCCCATGGCTGCGGCGGCCCAGATCGGGTTGAGGTAGCCCAGGGCTGCGGCGGGAATGAGCAAGACATTATAGATGAATGCAGCGAAGAGATTCTGCTTGATGTTCCGGACCGTCGCCTGTGACAGCCCGATTGCGGTCACGACCCCGCGGATATCGCCGCTGATGAGTGTGAGATCGGCGGTCTCCATGGCCACATCCGTTCCCGTTCCGATCGCGATCCCGACATCAGCCTGCGCCAGCGCCGGCGCATCGTTGATCCCATCACCGACCATCGCCACGATGTGGCCTTCGTCCTGAAGCCGTTTCACCTCCCGGGCTTTCTGCTCCGGCAGAACTTCCGCGAGAACCCGGTCGATCCCGGCTTGCGCTGCAATGGCTGTCGCCGTGCGCCGGTTGTCCCCGGTCAGCATCACCACGTCTAATCCTAGCCTCCGCAGGGCGCCCACCGCCTCCCGCGAATGGTCTTTGAGCGTGTCGGCGGCCAAGAGGCCGAGAAGCTGCGGGGAGGCGGAAGGAGTTTGGCTCTTCACGGCCAGATACATGGGCGTCAGGCCGTGAGCGGCCAGATCGCCGGCAGCCTGTTCCGCTGTGGTACCGACCGTGATCCCTTCGACCTCCATCAAGCGCAGATTTCCAAGATACACCATCTGAGCACCCACACGAGCTCGCACGCCGTGGCCGGGAACAGCCGCAAAATCAGATGCCTCCTCGATCTTGAGACCGAGATCCTGAGCTTGTCGAAGGATGGCCTGCCCGATGGGGTGCTCCGATCCGCACTCGACCGCAGCGGCCAGGGCCAGCATCTGCTCCTCAGCCCAGCCATTGGTGAGAGGCACCACCTTGGCCACCGAGGGCTCTCCGCGGGTGAGCGTGCCGGTCTTATCCAGCACGACCGTGGTCAATTGCTGAGCCCGCTCCAGCGCATCGCCGCCACGGATCAGCACCCCGTGCTCCGCGCCTTTGCCGACTCCCACCATGATCGAAATGGGCGTAGCCAGCCCCAGCGCGCAGGGGCAGGCGATGATCAGCACCGCGACGAAATTGATCAGCGCCTGGTTCAAGGCCGGCGGCGTACCGAAGCTCAGCCACAGTCCAAAGGTCATGGCGGCAATCCCGATCACGGCCGGGACGAAATAGGCCGCGACCCTGTCGGCGAGCTTGGCGAGCGGCGGCTTTGCCGCCTGGGCTTCCTCCACGATGCGGATGATCCGGCCCAGTGCCGAGTCTCGCCCCACCTTCATGGCTTCCACGCGGAGGCTCCCGGTCCTGTTGAGGGTGGCCCCGATCACGACATCCCCCGGTTTCTTGTCCACAGGGAGACTCTCGCCTGTGATCATGGACTCGTCGATCGCTGAGGTCCCCAGCCGGACGATGCCGTCCACCGGGACCTTCTCGCCGGGACGGATGATGACAAGATCCCCGACACGAACCTCTTCAATGGGAATATCCAACTCCCGACCGTCCCGGATGACGCGGGCCTGCTTGGGCTGAAGCCCGATCAACTGTCGTATCGCCTCGGAGGCGCGTCCCCTGGCCCGTGTTTCCATCAATCGGCCGAAGAGAATCAAGGTGATGATTGCCGCAGAGGTGTCAAAATAGACGGCAGGGATGACCCCACTGGCGGTGAAGAAGCGCGGCGCCACGATGGCCGCGACGCTGTAAAAGTAAGCGGCCGTGGTCCCCAGGGCGATGAGCGTATTCATGTCGGTGGTGCCGTGGCGCGCAGCCGCCACCGTGCCACGGTAGAACTGCCAGCCTGCCCAGAACTGGACCGGCGTCGCGAGCACCCACGGGAGATGGAACATGACCCAATGCGGGAGCGGGGCGAGACCCCATCGCTGCAGAATCTCCCACTGCATCAGCAGGACGATGGGCATCGTGAGAGCAGCCGAGATACCGAAGCGAAGCTTGAGGGATCGGACGTCTTCGTGCGGCGCCGGCGGCCCTGCTTGGCCCTCCAGGGGGACGGCCGTATAGCCCAGATCGCGGATCGCTCGCTGGAGGTCGGGGACGGTCAGCGAGTCAGGGTCATAGCGGACCGTGACCAGTTCCGTCGCAAAGTTCACGGCAGCATCCGCGACCCCGCTCTCAGCCCGTAGTCCTTCCTCGATGCGATTCACGCAGGATGAGCAGGACATGCCTTCGACCCGGAGCGTGATCTTTTGGGCGTGAGGCGTAAGGGGCACCCGTTGCATTCTGAAGAGCAACGGGTCCCCGGCGTGAGGCGTGGAAGATGGACCAAGGGTCACCACCTGGGGAGCAGCCGCGTGACCACCGTGTCTGCCCATGCCCTGTGGGCCCTCGCGGAGCACGCGTTCGGGATCAGCCTCGAACATGCGCATACAACCCGGGGCGCAAAAATAGTAGGTCGTGCCGGAGTGCGTCGCCGTAGCCCCCGGCTTCGCTTCGTCCACGGTCATGCCGCACACTGGATCGATAGCCATCTTCATCCCTAGCTCGTCGGGACCCATTGCTCTCGGGGATGCAATGGGTGCCCTGCGCCGCCCAGCCCACGAGCCATTCTCGCTAACCCATCCCAAGGGCATTGAGCACTCGAATGCCGAAAGTTGTCGAAGCCAACCGATTTCATCTCCCTACACCGTGAGGGGTGAGGTGTGAAGACGCCTGACGCCTTATCGTACCAGAAAATCAATCGTTAGAGAGTTCGTGGCGGATGTTCTTCTGACGAATCAGCCGAGCCAGATAGGTCCGCTGGAGCTTCAGCCGCTCTGCTGCTTTCGTCTGGCTGCCGCTGGAGAGCCGAAGCGCTCGCAGGATGATCCGGCGGCTGTGCTCTTCCATGGATTCGTGGTAGGGGAGGTCTTCGTATTCCTCGGGCTGCTTCGGTTCGCCGGTAGCCGACACATCAGCGACGGAAAGGGCCAGATGCTCGGGCGCGATGGCGTCCTCGGGGCTGAGGATGACCGCGCGGGCAATGGCGTTCTCCAACTCCCGGATATTGCCGGGCCAGGGATATCGGCGCAGCGCCGCCAAGGCGTCGGCGGTCAGGCGCATGTTCGGCCGTTTCGCTTCCCGGGCGTGACGCTTGAGGAAAAACTCAGCCAGTTGGGGGATGTCCTCCGGTCGCTCCCTCAAGGGCGGCAGGCAGAGATTGACGACGTGGAGCCGGAAGAACAGGTCTTCCCGGAAGGCGCCGGCCTTGACCGCCTGTTTGAGGTCCTTGTTGGTGGCCGCGACGATGCGGATGTTGACCCGGATCAGGCGGGTGCCGCCAACGCGTTGGAATTCGTGATCTTGCAAGACCCGGAGCAGCTTGGCCTGTAAGCCGAGCGGCATATCCCCGACTTCATCGAGAAATACGGTCCCGCCATCCGCCGACTCCAGCTTGCCTTTCTGGAGCCGGTCTGCGCCGGTGAAGGCGCCCTTCTCATGGCCGAACAGCTCGTTCTCCAGCAACGTATCGGTCAGTGCAACGCAGTTCACGACCACGAACGGCATGGCGTGCCGCGGGCTCCACTGATGGATGGATCGTGCGAAGAGTTCCTTGCCGGTCCCGCTTTCCCCCAGCAGCAGGACGTTGGCATCCGAGTTCGCCGCGCGCTTGGCGACCTGGATGAGGGAGGTCATCTTTGCACTGATGCCGATGATCTCCGCATAGCGGGCCCCCACTTCTGCGCGGAGGAACTCCACCTGCCGTTTGAGCGATTCGCGCTCCAGCGCCTTCTTGATGACCAACCCCAAATGATCGAAGTCCAGCGGCTTGGTCACAAAATCGTAGGCGCCGCTCTTCATGGCTTCGACCGCCCTGGAGATCGTCCCGTGGGCGGTCATGACGATGACCGGGGCATCATAGGCGTCAGATGAGCCGGCCATCGCCTGCCTGCTCTCGGCCATGCGCTTCAACATTTCCAACCCGTCCATCCTGGGCATTTCGAGGTCGAGCAGGACAAGGCCGGGGGTTTCCGACTCCAGCAGCTCGAGCGCGCGACGCCCATCGCTGGCCGAGACGACGTCATAGGCCAGGGACTCCAGCCGATCTCTCAGCAGCGCGACGATATCGGGGTCGTCATCAACCACGAGAATTTTTGGCTTCATAAGCTCTTTACCCCTTACTCCTCACTCCTAACTCCTCACTCTTTCATCACGTGCATGACCAGGCCGGTGAGCGGCTTGGGATAGAAGTAGGTGGATTTGTGCGGCATGCGGAGCCCCGCAGCAGCCACCGCCTGGACATCGGCCACGCGTGGCGGGTTCAACAGCAGGGCCGCCTGAGCCGACCCGCGAAGGACCAGATCCAGCGCCTCGTCATCATCTTTTGAGTAGAGCATCGCCTCTTCGTCGCTCTTGGTCCGGAGCAGCCGCGTCAGGACGTGGTTCTGCAGGATGGCCACATCCAGCCGATCCCGCACCGTGGCCTTCGCGAGCGCAGGATGGCCGGGGCGAAGGCGCAACAGGACATAGGCGCGGTGTCCCCGCAACGCCAATCCGAATGCGGGGCGGGACCCCCGCTCCGCCTGGAGGCTGCGGAGAAAGCGGTCTCGAGCCGAAGCTTCGCCTCCCGCGTTGAACCCGAATTCCTCCATGAGGAAGCACTCGTGGAATGCGGAACTGATCTGGGTCGGGGAGGGCAGCGGGGTGGTGAGAATCCGGTGGGTCGGCAGAATGGTCAGGCCTGCATCCTCCAAGGAGGAAAAGAGCATCAGCACGTGATCGTACGGTTGTTTTTCCCCACCGGAACGGCCTTGGCGCCGCTGCGCCCGATAGGTGAGGGCGGTCTCATAGCGATGGTGGCCGTCCGCGATAAACAGCGGCTGGGGCTTCATGGCCTCGGCCAGGTCGGTGAACACGTTGCGGTCAGTCACGGCCCACAACCGATGACACGAGCCGGCGTCATCGTGGAACTGAATGCGGGCCCGATCCACATTGACGGATTTCCCCAGGAGATCCAGCACCCGCCCGTCAGGGTCCGAAAACAAGGAGAAAATCGGGCTGAAGTTCGCCTCACAGGCCTCGAGCAGCTTGAGGCGGTCTTCCTTGGCCGAGGTTCGCGTGTTCTCGTGAGGGAAAATCCGGCCGTCTCCCAGTTCTTCCAGTTCGAGCAGGGACAAAAACCCTTTGAGCGTTCGAACCGGTGATGCCCCGGAGCGATGTGCCGGCACCCTGTACTCGATGGTGTAATAATAGAGAGCCGGATGCGGATCGCGACGCAGCACACCGCTTCCCAGCCAGTCGCGCAGCAGACGCGCCGCCCGCGTGTAGCGGTTCTCCGATCCTCCGTCTTCGGGATGCTCGAGCCCCAGTTCCAGTCGGACCACGTTGTTCGGATGCCGGGCATGCAGCGCTCGCTGGCTCTCCTGGTCGATCACGTCGTAGGGCGGTGCCACCACATTTTGAATGTCCCCGACGACCGCCGGCTCGTATAAAACCCCCCGAAATGGAACAATATTGGCCATCAATCCCCTTTAGTGGTCCGACCGCTCTAAGCTCGGTCGGGTGGAGACGATCTGTCAGGTGTTGAGCGAAACTGAGTGAGCACAGGGAAAGTCGGGGTGGAGATCAGAAGCCGCCGGAAGCGTCCTTCCAGTTATCGGTCGCGGTTGACCATGTAATCTGCAACCACATATAAGGCCTGCTTGGCTGAGGAATCTTCGAAGAATGCCAGGTCGGACTTGGCGGCGACCACGAAAGTGCGTGCCCGCTCCAACGCGTAGCGGATGGAGCCGTATTCCTGCATCAGCGAGATAATCCGGCTGAGGTCCCCGTCAGACAAGGTTCGCGTTTCCATCCGCTCTTTGATCAGCAGCTTGTCGCGCTCGGAGCAGTGCTGGAGCAGGTGCAGGAGCGGCAGGGTGACCTTCCCCTGCCTGAGGTCCTGCCCCAGGGACTTGCCCAGCCGGTGGCTTTGCGCGGTGTAATCCAGCGTATCATCCGCCAACTGGAACGCAATGCCCAGGTGCTGGCCGAACCGGGAGAGCGCTTCTTCATGATCGGCGGGAACATCGCTGATGATGGCGCCAAGCCGGCACGATGCCGCAATGAGCGCCGCGGTCTTGTACTCGACGATCCGGAGGTATTCCGCTTCGGGGACCAACGCATGATCGTTCAGGGACAACTGTAAAATTTCTCCCTCTGCCATTTTGCAGCAGACCAAGGACAGCACCTCATTGATGGCCTGGTTTCGCAATCCAACGATGTGGCAGATCGCTTTCGAATAGAGATAATCCCCGACCAGGATGCTGACTTGGTTCCCCCACAGCCGGCTGGCGGACCGCCGCCCTCGGCGCAGGTCGGCTTCGTCCACCACGTCATCATGCAGGAGAGTGGCGGTATGGATGAATTCAATCAAGCTTCCCAGGACGATGTCGTCTTTCCCGGTGTAGCCGCAGAGGCGGGCGGAGAGCACGACGAGCAACGGGCGAATCCGTTTCCCTCCGCTGTTCAGGATGTGGGCGGCCACCGTGTTGACGAGGGCCACCTTCGAATCGAGGTTGTGCCGGACCTGGTCCTCGACCTCTTCCAGCTCCTTTTTGCAGGCCTCCCATACGTCTGAGATCGTCTGGAGCGTCGAGGTCGTCGGTCCGTTTTGCATGCGGCGATAGTAGGTGTAGCGCTATCCCTTTGTCAAGCAAATGTCCGCGCTCTCTGCCTCATTTGAAGCCCGCGCGCGTCGCGAGAGATGCGGCATGAGTTGCTTGACAGATCGACGCCGCATCTTGTATCGTCAGCTCAAATTTCGTCGAGGAATCGAGGAGATCGAATGACTCTCTCCGGACTGCCGCCGAAGCAAGGGCTGTACGACCCGCGGTTCGAGAAGGACGGCTGCGGAATCGGGTTTGTGGTCAACATCAAGGGCCACAAATCCCATCAGATCGTGGAGCAAGGGCTCCAGGTCCTCAAGAACCTTTACCATCGCGGCGCGCAAGGCTGCGATCCCTGTACCGGGGACGGGGCTGGCATGCTGCTGCAGATGCCGCACGAGTTTCTGGCCCGCGCCTGCGACGACATCAATCTCCGATTGCCGGGCCCCAGCGAGTATGGGGTCGGGATGGTATTCCTGCCCCAGGACCCGCTGCAGCGGCGGCAGTGCGAAGTCCTCTTCGAGCGAGTCATCCAAGAGGAAGGGCAGCGCCTGCTGGGCTGGCGCGATGTCCCGACGAAACCAGAGCACATCGGCGAGCAGGCGCGCCGCACGCTTCCTTACATCCGGCAGATCTTCATCGCCCGCGACGTTCTCAACGAAAGCCAGTTCGAGCGGAAGCTGTATGTCATCCGCAAGCGGGTCGAGCATGTCATCAGGGAGTCGGCCATTCCTGACCGGGGGATGTTTTATATTCCGAGCCTTTCCTGCAGCACGATCGTGTACAAGGGCTTGCTGTTGCCTGACCAGCTCCCGCTGTTCTATGCCGATCTGGCCGATCGGACCATGATCAGCGCTCTGGCGCTGATCCATTCCCGGTTCAGCACGAACACATTTCCGACCTGGCCGCTGTCCCATCCCTATCGCTATCTGATCCACAACGGCGAGATCAACACCCTGAAGGGAAACGTCAACTGGATGCGCGCGAGGCAGGGCCGCCTGCAATCGGAATTGTTCGGGGACGACCTGCCCAAGCTTTTTCCGATCATCTATGAGCACCAGAGCGATTCGGCCTGCCTGGACAACATGGTCGAGTTTCTGGTGATGGGTGGCCGGTCGTTGCCTCACGCCATGATGATGGTCATCCCCGAAGCCTGGGTGGGAAATCCCCAGATGGATCTGGAGCGGCGAGGGTTCTATGAGTACCACGCCGCCATGCAGGAGCCCTGGGACGGCCCGGCCGCCGTGGCATTTACAGACGGCAAGGTGATCGGGGGCACGCTGGACCGGAACGGGCTGCGGCCCTGCCGCTACGTGGTGACCTATGACGACCTGGTGGTGCTGGCGTCCGAGGCCGGGGTCTTGCCGTTCGAGCCCAAGGAGATCCGCGCGAAAGGGCGGCTGCAGCCGGGGAAGATGTTCCTGGTGGACACCACGCAGGGCCGCATCATCGATGACGAAGAGATCAAGGCTGAGATCGCCTCACGAAAGCCATACCGTCAGTGGATTCAGACACACCGGATCTCGCTCGACGATCTGCCGGAGCCGCTCAACGTGCCTCAGCCTGACCATCCGACCCTACGGCGCCGGCAGCAGACGTTCGGGTGCACGGTCGAAGAGCTGAAGATGGTCATCACGCCCATGGCGGTGACCGGGGAAGAGGCGGTCGGGTCCATGGGGACGGACACGCCGCTGGCGGTCCTCTCGGAGCGACCGCAGCTCTTGTTCAAGTACTTCAAACAGCTCTTCGCGCAGGTGACGAACCCGCCCATCGATCCGATCCGCGAGCAGCTTGTCATGTCGCTGGTGACGAACATCGGCCCCAAGTCCAACCTCCTGGGCGAGACCCCGGAGTCCTGCCGGCGTATCAAGGTGCAGCAGCCGATCCTGACCAACAGCGATCTGGAAAAGATTCGCAGCATCGGGGACCCGGACTTCAAGAGCAAGACGCTCCGCATGCTGTTCCGTGTGGCCGCCGGGCCGGACGGTTTGGCGGTGGCGGTGGATGATCTCTGCCGTCAGGCCTCCGCTGCGATCAAGGGGGGCTACAAGTTCCTGATTCTCAGCGACCGGGGCGTCAACGAACAGTGGGCGCCCATCCCGAGCCTGCTGGGCGTCTCGGCGGTGCACCATCATCTGATCCGCGACTGCACGCGGACGGAGGTCGGGCTGATCCTGGAGACCGGCGAGCCGCGGGATGTGCACCAATTCGCGTGCCTGATCGGATACGGGGCCGGAACCATCAATCCGTACCTGGCGTTCGAAACGCTGGTGGACATGGCTCGCGAAGGCTTCCTCCCCGAAGGTATCGACGCGGCGACCGCGGAGGGCAAGTACATCAAGGCGATCAACAAGGGGCTGCTGAAGATCTTCTCCAAGATGGGCATCTCCACGGTGCAAAGTTACTGCGGCGCCCAGATCTTCGAGGCCATCGGGCTGAACCATGAGCTCATCGACCGTTATTTCACCGGGACGGTGTCTCGCCTGGAAGGGATCGGGCTGCGGGAGATCGGGGAAGAGACGCTCAGGCGGCATGCAGCGGCCCATGGAGCGGCTCCGATCCGGCAGCTCGAGATCGGCGGCGAGATCCATTATCGGGTCCAAAGCGAGCACCACAACTGGAACCCGCTGACCATTGCCACGCTGCAGCACGCGACGCGGTCGAACTCGTACGCTAGCTACAAGGAATTCAGCACGCTGGTCAATGACGAGACCAAGCATCGCTCGAACATCCGCGGCCTGTTCGAGCTGAAAACGCTTCCGAAACCTATCCCGCTCGATGAAGTGGAGCCGGCCGGTGAAATCATCAAGCGCTTCACCACCGGCGCGATGTCGTTCGGAGCGATCGGCAAGGAGGCGCACGAGACCCTGGCCATCGCCATGAACCGCATCGGCGGCAAGAGCAACACCGGCGAGGGAGGCGAGGACCCGGAACGCTTTATCCCCCTGCCTAACGGCGATTCGAAGAATAGCGCCATCAAGCAGGTGGCCTCGGCGCGATTCGGGGTGACCACCGATTATCTCGTCCATGCCAAAGAGCTGCAGATCAAGATGGCGCAAGGGGCCAAACCAGGAGAAGGCGGGCAGCTTCCGGGGCACAAGGTGGATGAGACGATCGCGCGCCTGCGGTACGCCACCCCAGGCGTTCAACTGATTTCGCCGCCGCCCCATCACGACATTTACTCCATCGAGGACCTGGCCCAGCTGATCTACGACCTCAAGAACTCCAACCCCGATGCGGACGTGTCGGTGAAGCTCGTAGCCGAAGTCGGGGTCGGCACGGTGGCTGCCGGGGTCTCCAAGGCCAAGGCCGACAAGGTGCTGATCAGCGGCGACAGCGGCGGGACCGGCGCCTCACCGATCTCCTCCATTAAATACGGCGGCGTACCGTGGGAACTCGGTCTGGCCGAGACGCAACAGACGCTGGTGTTAAACAACCTGCGGGGACGCATCAGGGTGGAGACCGACGGCCAGATGAAGACCGGACGTGACGTGGTCATTGCCGCCCTTCTGGGCGCGGAGGAATTCGGGTTCTCGACCGCCCCGTTGATCGTGGAAGGCTGCATCATGATGCGCAAGTGCCACTTGAACACCTGTCCGGTCGGGATCGCGACCCACGATCCGGTGCTTCGGGCCAAATTCGCCGGCCAACCGGAGCACGTGGTGAACTATTTCTTTTTCGTCGCCGAAGAGGTCCGGGAACTGATGGCACAACTCGGGTTCCGGAAATTCGAAGAGATGATCGGACGATCGGACAAGATCCGGCCGCAGAAGGCCATCGACCACTGGAAAGCCAAAGGGCTGGACCTCTCGTCGATCCTCTATCGGCCCGAAGTCAGTCCGGAAGTGGCCACGCATTGCGTGGAGAAACAGAACCACGGCCTGGAAGGCGCGCTCGACTGGAAGCTCATCGAGCTGTGCAAATCGGCCATCGAGCGCAAGAAGCCGGTTCGGCTGGATCTGCCCATCCGGAACGTCAATCGGACGGTCGGTACGATCCTTTCCAGCGTGATCGCGAAGCGGTACCGCCTGGAAGGCCTGCCGCCCGACACGATCCACATCAAATTCACCGGGGCCGCCGGCCAATCCTTCGGCGCGTTCCTGGCCCGCGGCGTGACCCTCGAGCTGGAGGGCGAGTCCAACGACTATCTCGGGAAAGGCCTGTGCGGCGGGCGCATCATTGTCTACCCGCCGAAGGGTTCGACCTTCGTCCCCGAGGAGACGATCCTGATCGGCAACACCTCGCTCTATGGCGCGACTCAGGGCGAGTGCTTTTTCTACGGCATGGCCGGCGAGCGCTTTGCGGTCCGGAACAGTGGCGCGCATGCCGTCATCGAGGGAACCGGCGACCACGGCTGTGAATACATGACCGGCGGCGTCGTGGTCGTGCTGGGGCAGACCGGCCGGAACTTCGCGGCCGGTATGTCCGGCGGCGTTGCCTTCGTGCTCAACGAAGAAGGGAAGTTCGAGCAGCGCTGCAACAGTGGCATGGTGGAGCTGGAGCAGGTCGTTGACCCGGAAGATATCCGGATTCTCCGCGACCTCATCAACCGGCACTTCACCTATACCGGAAGCCGGAAGGCCGAGCGCGTGCTCGCGGCTTGGGACGCGATGCTTCCCAAATTCGTCAAAATCATGCCCATTGACTACAAGCGCGTGCTCGCGGAGCGCAAGGCAGCCGCCGCCAAGGAAAAAGCCCACAAGGAGGCCCTCGCGCATGGCTGACCCAAAAGGGTTCATGAAGTATGCCCGTGAAGGACCGAAGCGTCGCCCGGTCGACCTCCGCATCAAAGACTGGCGTGAATTCTACGAACCGATCTCTGAAGACGCGCTCCGCAGCCAGGGGGCTCGCTGCATGGACTGCGGTGTCCCCTTCTGTCAGGGCGACACCGGCTGTCCGGTGCAGAACCTGATCCCGGACTGGAATGATCTGGTCCATCGCGGACGCTGGCAGGACGCGCTCAAGGTCCTTCACGCCACCAACAATTTTCCCGAGTTCACCGGCCGGTTGTGCCCGGCACCCTGCGAATCAGCCTGCGTGCTGGGAATCATCGATCAACCCGTCTCGATCCGCGTCATCGAATGGAACATCATCGACAAGGGATTCGAGGAAGGGTGGGTCACGCCGGTCCTGTCTCCGTCGCGGGCGGGCAAGAAGGTGGCCGTCGTAGGGTCGGGCCCAGCCGGCCTGGCGGCGGCACAGCAATTGGCCCGGGCCGGTCACTCCGTCACGGTCTTCGAAAAAGCAGACCGCATCGGCGGGCTTCTTCGGTATGGGATCCCGGACTTCAAGATGGAGAAGTGGGTGCTGGACCGACGCCTGGATCAAATGCGCGAGGAGGGGGTTGAATTCAAGACCGGCGTGCACGTGGGCGTCGACATCGCGGCAGATGAGTTGCGGGCCCGGTTCGATGCGATCTGTCTGGCAGGAGGCGCGGAGCACGCCCGGGAGCTGCCGGTGCCGGGTCGGGAACTTGCCGGCATCCATCTGGCGATGGAGTACCTCACCCAGCAGAACAAACGCAACGCCGGCGATCCGATCCCATCAGAGAAGGTCATCACTGCTAAAGGAAAGCGCGTCGTTATTATCGGCGGCGGTGACACCGGCTCAGACTGTCTCGGCACCACGCACCGGCAAGGCGCTGTAGAGGTGTATCAGTTCGAGCTGCTCCCGCAACCGCCGCCGGATCGCGACCCCAGCACACCGTGGCCGCTCTGGCCCATGCAACTGCGCAGCTCACACGCGCACGAGGAAGGGTGCAAGCGGGAATGGAGCATTTCCACCACACGGTTTTCGGGGGAGAACGGCCGCGTAACCAAGCTTCATGCCGTGCGCGTGGAGTTCAAAAAAGACTCCAATGGCCGCATGCAGATGGTCGAAATACCGGGAAGCGATCTTGAGCTGAACGTGGATCTCGTGCTGCTGGCCATGGGGTTCGTCCATCCTGTCAAGCAAGGGCTGCTTGCCGATCTGGGCGTTAAATTGGATGCCCGCGGCAACGTGGCGGTGGATGAGAATTTCATGACCAGCGTGGATGGCGTGTTCGCCGCCGGGGACATGAAGCGTGGCGCCTCCCTGATCGTGTGGGCTATCGCGGAAGGCCGTAAAGCCGCGGCCGGTATCGACAAGTATCTTCGCGCCGGGAAGTCCGTCCTGGCCGCCGCCTGATCTCATCTCACCTTTTGCTTTAAGAATATCGAGCAACATGGCCTCATGCTTCGGTGCAAGCCCTAGGCGCCAGCTTCTCGTTATCGCCGCTCTCCTCTTCGCTGCTTTCCCGTCCTTTGCTGCAGCGCTCCAGGACGACCAGGCGGAATCGGTCCCTCCCGAAGAATATCCGATTTACGATCTAGTCATTCAGACCAAGTTTCTGACGTCCCAGACCGTGCTCGTCCTGATCGACCGGATGACCGTCACCAAGCTCGGCAGCGATGACAACACACCGACCCCTGCGTTCTTTGAGGAGCATCGGTTCTTCGGTGGAGCGATTCCCGCCGACGCCGTCACGGATTTCGCGGTAAAGGCGAGAAAATCCTGGCGACTGGAGTCTCGGTTTAAGGTCGGGGTCCGCTATCGATTTGTGTCCGGGGACAAGATCGAAGAGCCTGAAGTTTCCCTGGCCCCGCTTCCGGTCGGTCGGCAACAGGGCAAATTCACGGGATACGATCCGGCGCAGATCGGTGTCTTGAAGTTTTCACGCGTCGGCTTCAACCGGCGGGAGAATCAGGCTCTCGTCTATGTCGGCGATCATCGTCCGGACGGGAGCGGTGGAGGCTTTCTGGTATTCCTGCGGCGAGACGGGCAGAGCTGGATGATCGTGGACACCGAGGTGCTGTGGGCGGCCCGTGCTGAACCGTAGCTCACTGGTCATTCGTCAACCGTCATTCGGAAGATCTTTTCGAGCGATTCGAGATTCCGGCGAGCCAGATCATCCTCCGGGGCCAGGGTGATCGACCGCCGAAAGGCCTCCGCCCCCTCGCCGAATCGGCGCTGGTTGACGAGCGCAATGCCGAGATTGTTCCACGAGCCGTAATCCGTGTCGTCGAGAGCCAGCGCGGCACGATACGCCTGTTCGGCTTCCTCCCAGTGTTTCCCCCGGCGAGCCAGATCTCCTTTGAACACAAAGGCGCGCTGTCGGACCCAAGCCGAGCGCTCGTGACCGGCCAAATCGGCCAGAAGCGCTCCGGCTTCGTCCGCCCGTCCCGCCAGCCCGAGCGCATTGGCCAGATAGAGGTCGTTCTCGGGATTAGTCTGTGTCCGACGAAGTCGCTCGTAAATGGCGATCGCCTCCGGGTACCGCCGGTCCTGTTCGTAGGCATAGGCGAGGTTTCGCTCGAGACCTGAGACGTCAGGGCGCCCCATCGGCAACCAGCAAACGGCACAAGCAGCTACCAATCCCGTAGCAGGCTTCACCCATCCCCAGGGACCTCCGGCAAGGGTCTTGCGCCTGAGCTCCACCATGCCGGCCGCTGCCAAGATGATCATGATCCCGACGATCGGCAGACGGTATCGCGATGAGATCCAGAAGGGGAGCAGGGACGCGACATAGAACCCGAACACCAGGAACAGGCCGCTCAACCCGCGCCACCGGTCCCGCAACAGGAAGAGCCCCGCGAGCGCAAATGGGGCGACGAGCCAGTAGCCGGGGAGCGGCAGGCGGAGGATCCAGGAAAATCGCTTGAACTGCTCGATGGAGTGGTTGTCGGGTATCTCCGCAAGATTCCAGAAGCGAAGGAAGCGATGGGCAAGCATGCCCGCCGCCGTGCCGGGATGCTCCAGAACGAACAACATGCTCTGGGTCCGCCAGTAGCGGGAGACCTCGGTCGGCGTCAGGCGCCGGTGACTTTCGGCTTCCGCCCGCCGGTGAAAGTCCACCCGCTCGAATGCCGAAGTGGCCCGCACAAAGGGGACCGGTGCCAGGTCTCCGGTGGTGTTGGCGGGATTATTGGCGGTGTACAACACCTGTCCTCCCGAAACCGTGATGAGGACCCACTCTCCGCTCACCAGCCGGTTGCGAATCGCCGCCGGAGCGATCGTCATGACAACCCCGAGGAGCAAGGCCAGCACGACCATCGGGCTCCGAATGCCTTTAAGCCAGGCCGCGATAAGACAAGCCGGGACGAGCAGCAGCGCATTGACCCGGCTCAAGGCGAGCAATCCCATCCCTGCTCCCACACTCCAGAAGGCGAGGGGCGTCGCGCGTTCCAGTGCGGCCAGCACCAGAAGCACGATCAGGTCCATCAGGAATAAAGCGAATGACTCTTTGAGCAGCAGTCCCTCGAAGTACAGAAACGGCGCGTAGCACGCGGCTAGCATTCCGGCGACCCTGGCTGTTGGAGGATCAAACCACCGGAGAGCGATGCGGTAGAGGATCAGCACGTTGACCGTGCCGATCACGGCCTGGACCATTCTCACGGCCAGCAGATTGGGGCCGAACACGGCGTAGAGCAAGGCAAGAAAAAAGGCATGGAGCGGAGAATCGTAGTAGGGATAGTCGATGAACCGACGGCCGGAAACGATGGCGCGGGCCCATGCGTCATACAGGGCCTCGTCGGTCACCGGATGGTCGAAGTAGGGAGAATCGAGGATAGTAGAGAGGTACAGCAGGCGGAGAAGCAACGAGCCCAGCAGGAGTCGCGCCTCGAAGCTCCGCCACCATGCCATGTCCTTAGCTCGTCC
>CAYZKG010000058.1:0-16378 GCA_964478915.1 uncultured Nitrospira sp. | reverse complement strand
CCCTCGGAATCCGTCAACCAATTGATTTTGTTTGAGTAACGTTGGGACACTACTGTTCAGCTATCAGCACTCAGCTTTCAGCCGACCGCTCATTCTAACAGCGGGCCGTTATACGAACTTCCCTACGCATTGTCAATCACACGCCAGAGCGGAATTGACACTGCCGGCCCTTCAGCCTCATGATGGCCGCACCTCCGCGCCACCGACCAAACCACAGTCCAGCACCTTGGCGAACTATCTCATGAGATTCGAACAGGAGCTCGCGGAGCTCAAGAAGCGGGGTCTCTACCGGCAGCTTCGGGTCATCGGCTCCGAACCGGGTCCCACTGTCAGCATGGACGGCGGCGCTATTATTGTAATGGCCTCGAACAACTACCTGGGCCTGGCTACCCACCCTTCGTTGAAGCAAGCCGCCATCGAAGCGACCCGCAAGTACGGGGTCGGGAGCGGCGCGGCGCGGCTGGTCTCGGGAACGCTCCCCCCGCACGCCGAGCTCGAAGCGGCGCTGGCCCGATTCAAGGGCACCGCGGCCTCGCTGGTCTTCGGGTCCGGCTATCTCGCAAACATTGGCGTGATTCCGGCCTTGATCGGCTCCGGAGGACTGATCCTGGCCGATCGCTTCTGCCACGCCAGTCTGCTCGACGGATGCCGACTCAGCGGCGCGGATTTTCGGGTGTACCGGCATCGGGACGTCTCGCACCTGGAAGCCCTGCTGGCCAAGCGTCCTCCGCACCGTCAAACGCTCATCGTGACGGACGGCATCTTCAGCATGGACGGTGACGTGGCACCGTTGCCGGAATTAACCGCGTTGGCGGAGCGATATGGGGCGCAGCTTTTCGTGGATGACGCGCATGGGACCGGCGTGATGGGTCGGCAAGGGCGCGGGACCCTGGAACATTTCGGGCTGGAGGGCCGGATCCCCTTCCACATGGGCACCCTGGGGAAGGCCCTGGGGACGAGCGGCGCCTATGTGGCAGGCCCCGAAGAGTTCATCAGCTATGTGGTGAATCGTGCCCGATCGTTCCTGTACACGACCGCTCCGCCCCCGGCTTCCGCTGCTGCGACGATCGCTGCGCTGGCGCTCGTCCAGGCGGAGCCGGAACGGAGAATGCGGCTCTGGAACAACCAGGCCCGCCTGCACGGTGGGCTCAAGTCCCTGGGGTTTCGCCTCACGGACAGCCACAGCCCGATCCTGCCCATCCTGATCGGAGAGCCCCAGAAAGCGGTCGCCATGGCCGAGCGGCTGCTCGAGCTAGGAGTCTACGCGCCAGCCATCCGCCCGCCCACGGTGCCGAAAGAGACCAGCCGCATCCGCTTCACGGTGACCTCGGAGCACACCGCCGAGCACCTGGACTGCGTCCTGGCGGCATGCGAGAAAGCCGGTCGGGATCTCAGGCTCATCTGAATGATCCTGCCTCGGCCAGCCTACTTATTGAATCTCACGACGATGGCTCCCATCAGGTCTCCCTGTTTGAAGTCCTTCTTGGGACTGCTCGGATGGCTGTTATGGCAATCTGCGCAGCCCTGGACAATCGCAAAATCCGCCGCCAAACCCTTGAACTGGTTCCCGTCCGCGAACGTCAGGACCTTTTGATCCGGGTTGGCCAACATCTTCTTGAGCGCATCCGTCTCCGCCGGCGTCTTGGGCAGGTTCGATTTGTAAATGGGGGTCAGGCCGATCAGCCCTAATTCGAAGTCCTTGATTTCGGCACCGGCCGCCTTGACGAATTGGGCTGGCAGCATGATCGCATGATCGTCTTTGGTCCAATTTTCATTTGGTTTGACGCCGGCCTTTTTGGCCTGCTCGATGACGCTCTTGACGTAGACGGTCCGGAATGCCTTCACGGTGGCCAGAATATATTTCGCGGCGGCTTCCTGAGAGATGTCCGCTGCAAATCCCAGGGAACCGGCTGCGCCGACCCCAAACAGCAACGCAAGGATACTTGTTCTGAATCCCCGCCCTGGACTCATCTGAGCCTCCTCGGTTAGAAGGTTGAGCCTGTTCGGATGCCGACCGTGCTACTCCTCTTCGCCGGGCTTGTCAAGGGAGCGCTTGTGGGGCTGGTCACCGGCCAATCCCAGCACCGGCGCAAACACCCGGTCATACAGAAGCCGGGCGAGCAGCGTATAGCCCTCAGTCGTGAGATGGAGCCCGTCGTTGGAGTAAGGGACGGCCAGCTGGAGAGTATCCGGCTCGCTCGTCGCGGTGAACAGATCGACGCACGGGACGCCGCGCCGAACACAGTATTCGGCGATCAACGCGTTCAAGGCCCGGCGTCGGCTGATGTGCTGCTGGACCCACCCGCGCAGATCTTCCGTTTCGCCGGCCGTTGCGGCCATCCGGAGCGACGGAACCGTGACGGCGACCGGGCGAATGCCGGCAGCTGAGGCCAGTTCGTACATCTTCACGAGGTTTCGCATGATCTCGGGTGGAGCGGCATTCCAGCCCAGGTCGTTCGTACCGCCGAGCACCACAACGAACGTCGGCTGCCTGGCCAACACATCGCGCCGAAAGCGCATCGCCATCTCCCCCGTCAGCTCCCCGCACACCCCGCTGACCAGGACCCGTGCGGCCGACCCGACCAGTTCCTGCAAGAAGGCGCCGTAGGGGGTCTCCCGAATGGCGGGACAGGCGGAGGTCGGTGACTGATATCCGGCAGTGAGGCTGTCTCCGAAACAGAGGATGACCGGCGAGGATGACGGTAGGGTGCGCATCGCGTGTGCTGGCAATCGGGAGCGGCATTCTACCGCCGCGAATCTTCATTGACAAATAGGGAGACCCCAGTAGAATGGGGGGAATTCGTAGCCTGAACATGACATACCGCTGGGATAAGCAGGTCAAGCCGATTCCTTCTCTGCAGTGGCTGGTGGTCATCGTCCTGGCCACGCATATCCTGATCTCCAGCCCGGGACCGTTCGGCCTCGGCCCGAGGGCGCTCTACGTGTTGCTGCTCCTGGGCGGTAACGTGGCGCTGCTGTATGGTCTTCCTCGATTCATTCCGCTCAGCGCGCTGGCCACGGCCCTCGTGCTGACCGACACGGTCCTGGTGCCGGCCACGCTCTATGCGACCGGAACGACCCGGACCGACCTGTACATCGTCTATTTCGGCATCATTCTGATCGCCGGCGCGGCCGGCAGCCTCCAGCGGGCGATCGCACTGGCGGCCATCGTGTGCGTGGCCTACGGCGGGTTCGCCTTGTGGAACGATGAAGAACCGGCGCCGCTGCTCGAGACGATCCTCATGCGGTGGCCGTTCTTCCTCGTGGTGACCCTTTTCTACGGCGTAATGGCGGACTTCGCCCGCCAGGAACGGGCGGAGAAAGGGAAGGTCCCCGCTGCCGCCACACATGACGAGCTGACGGGCATGCCGAACAAACAGCTCTGGCTGGAGGGACTGGCGCGCGAATTGGAACGCGCGGAGCATTTTCACCGATCCGTCTCCTGTGCGGTGATCGGTTTCGACCGGTTCGACAGCGTCGCGGCCACCTATGGCCAAGACATGAGAGAGAGTGTGTTGCAGGACTTCTCCTCGTTGCTGGCCTTGCAGACGGCCGGATACGAGTTGATCGGCCGGCTGCAGGGAGATGAATTTGCCTGGGTCCTGCCCGAAGCCGCTCGGGACGGGTGCGTCGAGGCCGCTGACACGCTGCGCGAGGCTGTAGAGGGGAATCAGTTCGGGTCGGGACATTCCGTATTTCAGATGACGGTCAGCATCGGCCTGACGACCTACACCCCGGGTGAGTCGGCCCGCCCGACCCCCGCCGCGCTGGTCCAGACCGCTCAAGCCGCGCTAGCCCGCGCGAAGAGCCAGGGCGGCAACCGGATCCACCATGTGCCGTTAAGCGGCGGCAGTGCGACGGTGGTCCCACAGGAAGCGGCGCCCGACAGCGCCAGTTTGTAGATGGATAATGAAGGAAGCTAGGCTCAACACATGACGACTCAATCCTGGGACCAATACATCAAGCCGGTGCCCATCCTGCAATGGTTGGTGGTCATCGTTCTGTCCATCCATGTGCTCATCAGCAGCAAGGACCCTCTGGGGGTGGGACCGAGCGCCATCTATGTGCTGACCCTGCTGTCCGGCAATGTGCTGTTCCTGTACGTCTTGCCCCGGTTCATCAGTCTGAGCAACTTGACCACCACCTTGGTGGTCCTGGACACGTTCCTCGTCCCCGCCACGCTCTACATGACGGGCTCGACCGGCACCGACCTCTATGTGGTCTATTTCGGCATCATGCTCATCGCCGGGGCCGCCGGGAACCTGAAACGGTCGTTGATCCTCGCCGCCATGATCTGTGCCGCGTACGGCGTCTTCACCCTGTGGGACGACGACAACTCGACCCCGCTTGAGGCGGTGCTGCTCCGCATGCCGTTCTTCCTGGTCATGACGATGTTCTACGGAGCCCTGGCTGAATATGCGCAACGCATCCGGGCCGACCGCGAGAAGATGGCCTACGCGGCGACCCACGACGATCTCACCGGCATGCCCAACCGGCGGTTGTTGCTGGAGAACCTCGCGCGAGAGCTGGACCGCGCCAAACGATTTCAACAGCCGGTGTCCTGCGCCATGCTCGATCTCGATAAATTCAAGTCGATCAACGACATCTACGGCCACGACATGGGCGACCGCGTGCTTCAGGATTTCGCCTCCCTGCTGGCCTTGCAGTCACGCGGCTACGACTTGATCGGTCGCCTGGGCGGCGATGAGTTCGTCTGGATCCTGCCTGACGTGGCGAAGGAGCACAGCATGGCACCGGCGGAGGCTATCCGAGAAACGGTCGAGCAATACGTCTTCGGAGGCGGTACCACGACGTTCCGGCTCACCGCCAGCATCGGCGTGACGACCTACGTGCCGGGAGAGTCCTCCTCGCCCACGCCGGCCGACATGCTGAAGTCGGCGGATATCGCGCTGTATATGGCCAAGAAGCATGGAGGCAACCAGGTCTGTCACCTGCCGTTGCTGAATGAAGCCTTGGCACCGGGCGTGGCGGTCGAGCCGATGAACAAGGAGCGGTAAACGGCAAAAGACACGGCAGTTTCTTGACGCGGGAAGAAGTGCGGGTAGAATTCTACGCATATGGCGCAACCGACGCCCAAAACAGCCCCCGGCAAGCGTCCTGAGACCCCCAGCGGAGCGGGCGACCAGGACCTGGCTACGATCAAGCACCTCCTGACCCTCCTGGACAAGACGTTCAGGACGGTCCGGATCTACGGGGCCAACAACCCGGTCGCGCGGAAATTCGTGCAACAGTTCTATCAGGAGCTCAGCTCCCACCTGACCATCCAGCCGTCGATCGCCTTCCTGGTCCAGCGGTTCGAACTCTACTATCAGGGGGAGCTCGTGTACCAGAACACCTCTCCCACGGAGAACCTGGCCTTCAAATTGTACGCGGACGGGATCCGGGAATTGAGCTTCAACCAGGGTCTGACCCAGGAGGACCTCTCTTACTTCCTGGAGACCCTCCAAGGGGACTACGACACCGACAACGCGGAAGAAGATATCGTCACCCGTCTGTGGGACAGGAACCTTCCGACCATCTCCCTGGTCACCGCCGAGGAAATCGTCAAGTCCTCGGAGTCCGTCGAAGTGATGACCCCCCAGGACAGCACCACCCTGGACAGCCCCGTGACGAAACTGAGGGAGGTCCGCGCGGCGGAGACGGCCCGCCAGGCTCAGGAAGCTGCCGAAGGGAAAGCCAAAGGAAAGTCTCGCTTCCAGTCGGGCCTGCCCGGGTATGAGGTCTCCCAGGTAGAGCTGGACCAGCTGGCACGCGATCTGGAAGCGGAATCGTCCATTGACGGCATCAGCTACGTGATGAACGTGCTGGTGGCCATCCTGACCAGCGAAAAGGCGGAGGACATCGTCGGCAAGTTGCTGGAGATGTTCGACGAGATCCTCACGGCGTTGATCGCGCAGGGCGACTGGAAACAGCTCAACGCAACCCTGAAGGTCCTGCGGGACGTGGCGGACCGTCCGGATCTGGCCGAGTCGCTTCGCAGCAAGCTGACGGCGCTCTCTGCGGGGCTCGGGAAACCGGAGCAGCTCAAGGCGGTCGAGAAGGTGTTGAACGCATCGGCCCAGCACCCCACCGAGGGATTGATGGCGTTTCTCCTGCAGTTGAAGTCCTCCGCCGTCTCCTCTCTTTGCACGCTGCTCAGCAATCTCGAGCATCGCGAGCACCGCTCCGTGGTGTGCGAGGCGCTGGTCGAAGTGGCGAAGGACGCTCCAGAGCCGTTGGTCAACGGCCTGAGCGACTCGCGGTGGTACTACGTCCGAAATCTGGTCTATGTGCTCGGGCGACTGGGGGATCAACGGCTGGCTGAGCGAATTGCCTCGCTGGCCAAGCATCAGGACAGCCAGGTGAGGAAAGAGGCGGTGCGCGCCATCGGAGCGCTACGTCTAACCGGCCACGGCGGTCCCCTGGCGGCATTCCTGAACGATTCCGAAGGATCCATTCGGATGTACGCATTGAAACTGCTGACCAACGGCCACTACACCGTCCCCTTCAGCCTGTGGTCCTCCATCGTCACGCAGCAGGAATTCATGGATCGGTCCATCTCGGAAAAACGGGCCACCTTCCTGGCGATCAGTCAGACTGCCGGCGACCAGGCCGTGCCGTACTGGCGGACTCTCATGACCCAGTGGCTTTGGACCAACAGAGCGAAGAAGCAAGAGATGGGAGCGCTCGCGGCCGAGGCCCTGGGCCGCGCCGGAACGCCCGAGGCGGTCGCCGCCCTCAAAGCCGGAGAGAAACGGCGCAACAAGGCGATCCGGAACGCCTGTATTGTCGCGCTGGCCTCTTTTGCCAAGCGCCAGCAAGCCGTCACTGCCGCGAGCTCCAAGCCATGAAATCCACGAAGACACCGTCTCGCCCTGATCCGGCCCTGGAGGGCGCATCCCAGCCGATTCTCGCCTACGAGAAGTCTCTCACGGCCAAGGTCGGCAGAGGCTCGGAAGCCCGGGACATCGTCGATCAGGAACTGCAGCTTTTGGCGGGCCAACTGGTGACCCAGCTCCACATCCTGCTGAAGACCGCTCGGGTGCACGATCGCACCAACGCCGCGCTGAACCAGTCGGTGGACTCGCTCCAAACGCTGGTCAAGACATTGGGGCATGACGGCCCCGTGGTCCTCCGGCTGCAGAATGATTTCCTGTTCCTGGGCGACATGTACCTGAAGATGAGCACGCAGCAGTTCGCCTTGTTCATGGAGTTCATCGACAGCCTGAACGCTCGCAGCATCGGGTCGATCAGCTTCGCACCCGATGTCCAATCAACCGACCTGCGGGAATTCGCCTATCTCTTCGTGACGCACGACCCAGCCACCGGCTCGTTTGCCACCCTGCAGCAGGAACTAAAGGACAAAAGCCTCCAAGGGATTCAGATCGAGGAGGCCACCTTTGTGACCATCAAGGTGGGCGAAAAGCACAAGGAGGCCAAGCTTCTCGCCCGCAACAGTTACGTCAAAGCGGCCGAGGCGGTCGGCGAGGTGACCACCGACATTTCCACGGGGCGGCCTCCGAACTTCCGACAGGCCAAACGGGTCATCCAGAACATCGTGGACCTCATGACCCAGGACGAATCCATTTTGCTCGGCCTCACCACGCTCCGGTGCTACGACCAGTACACCCACAATCACTCGGTGAACGTGTCGCTGCTGTCCATCTCGCTGGGCAACCGCGTCGGGTACCCCAAGGCCGAGCTGGCGGATCTGGGTCTGGCGGCCCTGTTCCACGACATGGGGAAGGCCTCCATCCCGCTCGAGGTCCTGAACAAGCCTGGAGAATTCACCGACGAAGACTGGCGGCAGATGCGCAGCCATCCGACCGAAGGCGTCATCGCCATGGTCAAGCTCCGGGGCGTGGATCAACTTCCGGCAAGGATGGCCGCCGCCGCCTTCGAACACCATCAGAACTACGATTTTTCCGGCTACCCTAAGCTGACCGTGCAGTGGAAGCAGTTGCTGACCGGCCGCATCCTCACCATCGCCGACTGTTACGACGCCATGACCTCGTCCCGAGTCTACCGCCGGGAGCCGATGTCGCCGGAAAAGGTGCTGAAGATCATGTTCTCAAAGAGCGGTCAGTCGTTCGACCCCGTTCTGCTGAAGCTGTTCGTCAATTGCGTCGGCCTCCTCCCGATCGGAAGCCTGGTCCTCCTCGACACCAATGAGTTGGCGGTGGTGATACGGCCTGCGCAGAAACGGGAGGACGCGGAACGACCCTGGGTCAAAATCATCACCGATGCTCGCGGAAACCCCATCGAAGGCCCTGAAGCGGACCTGACCGAAGCCACAGCGACCGGAGACTACAAGCGCAGCGTGGTCCGGTTGGTAGACAACACCGAGTACAAGTTCGACACGAGCCGGTATTTCGTCTGAAAGACCCGGCCGCCTCACTGGCTCGGCGGCGTCCGCAGACTTGACCCTCCTTACTCGTCGGGTCGTGGACCCCGCCTGATTCCGGCGTATCATGGCTCCTCCCGCTATCAAGGACATCATCGCGCAATTCGAGTGGTTCCAAGAGGCGCTGGACTCGCTGCTGACCGAGCCGAACCGCCCGCTGCCCACCCTCCCGCCGAAATTCGGCATCGGCTCAGGCGCCCTCGCGGAGCTGCAGCGGTCCTTCGAAACACTCACGATCCGGCATCATGAGCTTCACGCAGAGCTTCAGGCCCTCAGGGCCAAAGGGCAGGTGCCTGAGTCCGAGCTGGCCCCGGTTACCGAAGACAATGCGGGCCTCGCCCACCGGATCGAGGAGCTGACGGGAACGAACCAGGGTCTGCGCTATCAGCTAGCCGCCTTGTCCGAGGACCACGAGCAGCTTGAGCAAGCGCATCGCGCATTAGCGCAGCAAAACGAAGATCTCCGCCGACAGATCCAGGATCTGACGGACGCTCGAACAAGGCTGACTGAGGAGACAAACCAGCTTGTGGAAGAACGAAGAGTCCTCCATGAGCACTTGGAAGGCCTGACCCAGCAGCATGCCGGCCTGCAACGCCAAGTGGCCGCGCTGACGGAAACGAAGCTGGAGCTCACAATACAACCCCGCCTCAGCGCAACCGGTAAGGACGAGCTGGCGTCGCCGGCGGATCACCAATCACAGCGCGAGGCGTTCCTCGAAACCCTGAAGCGGGAACTGGCCGCCTCGGCCGAGCGCTTACGGGAAGAAGCCCGGCAGCGGGTCAGATCGGCCTTCGACCCCAAGAAATAAATGGGCGAGCTAAGAACTACCGGCGGGCTTCGGGAGGCGGCCAGTCCATTTCAGCCTCGCGGCCGCAATAAAAGCACGAGATCCGGTAGCGGGCACGCCGGCGCGGATTGGGGAGAGAGGTAAATACCACCGGCGTGTTGTCATACGGACAGGACGGCTGCTGATGCATGAGATGCTCATCAGCCATCAGCAGGAGCGCCGCATCATCCCACGGTGGGGCCAGCTCCTCCCGGCCGGACACCTCCCGCTGCCATCCACACCGCGCGCAGGTCAGGCGGAACGTCTTGACGGCGGCATGAGCCCGGGACAGATCCTCCGCCTCGACAGGCCCCGTACAGGCGGGGGTTTCGCAAGGAATCGGCTCCCGCTGCAGCGCTCTCACGAAGTGGGCGTGACTTAACATTCCCTCCTTCTCGCGGCGCTCTTCCCTCATGAATCAAACGACCAAATAACCGAAAAGAACAGCAGGTGCTGGCCCGGCGTCAGTCTCGGCACACCCGGTGCGAACTCTCTGCCCTTGAAAAATCCGCCTTGTGCCCCGGTGGACTCATCGTAGCGGTGCTCGAGTCGGAAGAGCACGCTCTGGGGAGCCGGAGCCCATTTGTACTCCAAGGTTGTCGTGATCGCCTTGACAAACTGTTGGAATCCGGTCTGGCGGCCGTTTCGGTCCCAAAAGAGCTCAGGCCGAAGCGCTACGCTCCAGGGGCCTTCGATGTCCCAGCGTCCGAACAGGGCGCTCCCGGTCCAAAAGGTGCGCGGATGGCCGGGGCGCTCAACCATTTCCTCGGTCCCGATCTGATGCTCGAAGGCCACCGATACCGACTCCCCTTTCCATTCGGCAATGGTGTCGAAAAACAGGCGCCAGAACTGAAGCGCGGTATTTTGCTGATCCGGACCATAATAGACAGCTTCCTTTACCGTCAGGCGAGAAGTTGGCTTCCAGGCCAATTGCGTCCCGTAACTGGGCAAATCGTTGGGGTGGGCCAGATGCCAATAGCCGTTGATGATGAACACCGTCATGGCCAGATCATCGCGAATCGGGTAGCGCCCCTTCAGGCCGAACATCTTATAGGGCGAGTTGTCGGCAATCCAGGAGCGCGAATAGTTGAAATTGTCTCGGGCATAGAGCGACTCGAAGCCGATCAAGCTGTCGAACAGGCCGCCGGTGAGCGTGAAGCCTTTTCCCACCGGAATCAGGGAGGACGCGTTCGCGTGGGAAAAGTGACGCAAGGTATCGGCTCCTCCCACCAGCGGTCGGTCCTGGCCGAAGCCAAATTCCCGCGAGTCATAGCCGCCCTGGATTCCGAATTCCATTCCCCACCCGGACTTTGTGGAGACGTCCTTCCGTACGTAAGCCAATGCCATGTTCGGAGACAGCTCATTCACTCGGGGCGTGGTGGTCCGGCTGCGCCACCGGTGGTTCTCCGGAAAGTTGAAGTCGAGACCGTAACTGGCATCGACGAACCCGCCGTAATGCCAGTCCTCTGTCTCCTCCCTGGTCTCCGCGGCAGAGGCCGGACCGGTGAGCACCGTCAGCCCAAGCATCACTGCCGTCGCAATTGGGAATGTTCCCCTCCTCGCCAAGCCAATCGCGCCTCCCCAGGCTGACGCCGCCACCACGCAGGCCCGGCGGGATATACGGCGTCTCTGGACCGTTGTCAAGCAATGAGCAAATTACCTTGACACCCGTCGAGCCGGACGCTATTCTGCCGGGGTTTTTAAGACTTCAAGCCGAAAGGAGAGCAGGAATATGCGTAGCAGCATGATGCGGGTGGCGATGGCCGCTGCCATAGGCATCGCCCTCCAGTTGTCGTTCATTTCGTCCGCACCGTCCGCGTTGGCCGCTTCCGATACCTTCAAGATGGGTGTCGTGGACCCGCAGGCGGTGCTGGAAAAATCCAAGGCGGGCCGCCGGGCTCTGGATGCCCTGAAGGAGTACGCCGCGACCCGCCAGAAGCTCCTGGCCAGCGACGACGAGGAACTCAAGAATCTCGAGAAACAGTTGCGGGAACAGGAATCCGCGCTGAGTGAAACCCAAAAACGGGAGAAACAGGGGCAGTTCCGCTCAAAGTTTCAGGACTTTCAGAAGAAGGCCCAGGACTTTCAGCAGGAGTTCACCGTCAAGCAGAAGGAACTCGTGGACGACTACATGAAGAAGGTCCAGGCGGCCACGAAGGTGGTGGCCGAGAAAGCCGGCATCTCGCTCGTCGTGGACAAGGGGAGCGAGAACACCATCAAGATCGTCATCTACAACCGCGACACGCTCGATATCACCGACCAGGTGATCAGAGAGTTCGATCGGCAGAACAAATAACGCCACCCGCTGCAAACGCCGCCATCCAAAGGAGAGAGCATGCGCGTCGGAATGCGGAGCAGTGTGCCGGTGGCCGTCCTCGCCGGCGTCTCCATCTACTGGTGCGTCGCCGTTGCCGGCGCCGAAGACTACAGACCCATTCCGGGTCTTTCGACCAAAGACAGAGCGGTGTTGGCCGGCAGCATGGTGCAGCAGGGCCAGTGTCGCAACGGGCTCGTCGAAATCCTCGAAGCCATGAAGGAGATGCCGGAAGACGAAACCCTGGTCCGGCTCAAGGGCATCTGCGAGGCCGACCTGCTTCACCCTCAAGCCAAGGATACGATCCTCAAGTGGCTGAAGCTGGCGCCACAAGACCACCCCGACCGAAGCAAGATGTTGACCCTGCTCGCGAAGTCTCAGGCGCCGAGTGAAAGCCCGATCGAATGGGTCCTGGTACCGGCCGGCGAATTCGAGATGGGCGCCGAGGGACCGCCGGCAGAGCCGGATGAGGCGCCCAAGCATCGTGTCCATCTCGATGCGTTTTATATCGGGAAATACGAGGTGACCAATGCCAATTATGCTGCGTTCGTCAAGGCCACCGACCATCGCCCGCCGGTGAATTCCGATCCCAGTCCCACGTACAATCTCTGGCGAGGGAACACGGTGCTGGATGGAGTGGCGGACCTTCCGGTCGTGAACGTGAGCTGGGAGGACGCCGCCGCGTACTGCAAATGGCTAGGGGGCCGACTGCCCACCGAGGCGGAATGGGAAAAGGCGGCCCGCGGGACGGACAGCCGGACCTATCCCTGGGGCAACGAGCCGGTGACCGGCAACCGCGCCAACTACGGCATCGAGAACGTCACGTTCTGGGAAGGCCCTTCCACGCTGGCGAAGAAGGACCAGCACGAGTTCGGGAAGAGCCCCTACGAAGTGCATGAAATGGCGGGGAACGTCTGGGAATGGGTCCAGGACTGGTACGATCCCGATTACTACAAGAACAGTCCCCCCAAGAACCCGACCGGACCGGCAACCGGGCAGGTCAAAGGGGTGAGAGGCGGCTCCTGGCAAAATCAGCCGGACAAGTTGCGCTCCGCCAACCGCAGCAGACAGCCGCCCGCTGACCGGCGCACCTACATCGGGGTCCGCTGCGCGAAAGATGCCAAGGACTCGCAATAACGGCAGGAAACCGGTGCACCGGAACCAGGAGGAAGTATGTATCTGAGACGTGGAAGCGGGCTCTTCGGTGTCCTCCTTATGACTGGTCTCTTCGGATCGGGTCCAGTGCTTGCAGCAGATGACTATCAGCCCATCCCCGGCCTCTCGGCAAAAGACCGCGCCGTGCTGGCCGGCAGCATGGTGCAACAAGGGCAGTGCCGGAATGCGCTGATCGAGGTGGCGGAAGCCATGAAGGACACGCCGGAGGACGAGACGTTGATCCGACTCAAGGGGGTCTGCGAGACGGAGCTGTCCCGCCCCGAGGCGAAGAACACGATCATGAAATGGCTCCAATTGGCTCCTCAGGCGCATCCGGACAGAACCACGATGCTGACCCTTCTGGCCAAGACCCAGGCCCCGACCGAAGCATCCAGCGAATGGGTGCTCGTGCCGGCCGGAGAATTCGTCATGGGAGCGGATGCCCCTGCAGCCTCTGATCCGGGCGGGGCCGGTCAAGGGCAGAGCGAAAAAGAAGTCCGGCTGCCCGGCCCCATGCCGGATCCGGACGAGGCACCGAAGCACACCGTGTACCTGGATGCCTTTTACATCGGCAAGTACGAAGTGACCAACAAACAATACCACTCCTTTGTCAAGACGACCGGTCATCGCCTGCCTGAAAACTGTTGCGAGGCCCGCTACAACATCTGGCGCGGCGACATGCCGGTCGAAGGAACGGCGAATCTCCCAGTGATCAACGTGGGTTGGGAAGATGCCGCAGCCTATTGCAAATGGACCGGCGGCCGGCTCCCCACCGAGGCCGAATGGGAGAAAGCCGCCCGCGGGACCGACGGCCGGACCTATCCCTGGGGCAACGAGCCGGTCAGCGGCAACCGCGCGAACTATGCCTTCGATCCGGTCCCGATCTGGGACGGCATCGCGACGCTCGCCAATGTCGATCAGTACGAATTCGGGAAGAGCCCGTACGGGGCCTATGAAATGGCGGGGAACGTCTGGGAATGGGTCCAGGACTGGTACGATCCCGATTACTACAAGAACAGTCCCCCCAAGAACCCGACCGGACCGGCAACCGGCCAGGCCAAAGTGATCCGCGGCGGCTCCTGGCGGAACAATGCCGAGACCCTGCGGAGCAGCAATCGCAACAAGCACGCCCCGATGGAGCGGCGGGTCTATATCGGCTTCCGCTGCGCCAAGGACGCCGAGATGAAACCGGAGCCTACGCCGGTCAAGGCTGCTCAGTGATTTGCAGATCCCGCCGAATGGTGTCAATCAACCGGTCGAGCCCGGCGTCCGGCCCGCCGAGCGCCCGGGCCCGGATCTCGATCCGCTCCGGACCGGCTGCGCCCAGGCCCAGCTCGATCGCCCGCTTGATCTGACGCTGCTCCCAGACCGTTCCGCCGGCCAACTTCGGCCAGGCGCCGAACGACCGGATCACCGCCACCGCGACGGCATCCAACGCCACCCGGTCCCCGCTGAGCACCAGCAGCTCGGCTCTTGCCGGTGTCCCTGTGGTTGGCCCCCCCGCGATCATGATGGTCATCCCATCGGCGATGGTGAGGTGGGGATGGACCGCGAGGTTCAGCTCGGCAATCCGCTCGTGCCAGTTGCCGGCCAGAAACGTCACCGAGGGGCGATATCGCGGGTGAGTGATGCCGACCAGGTTTTTCAGACTGCAGGAGTAATGGGCGAACCGGTGGGTCTTGATCACCGGGACGTTGATGAAGAGATCGGCCTCGTAGACCGGCTTCGACACGTAGAAGCGGGGCAACACGGTGGCTCGGGGAGGTTCCACGCGCACCCAGGGCTGCTCTTCCAGAGCAAGGACCCTGGCTCCGGCCGACTCCACGGCTGTCCGCAGGCCGGTCGCCGCGAAATTCCCGGCGGTCGGGAAGCGGATGATCCCCGAGCTGTCGGCCACCGCCACATCGGCTGCCCCCGCTTCTCGGACCACGCGCACGACCGCCGCAACCAGCTCAGGGCTCGTGGTGGTCGGCGGAGGCCGATCGTTCACCAGATTGGGCTTGATCAGGACCCGCTTGTCCCGACAGTCCAGATGCTGAAGACCGCCAAGGAGCTCCAGCCCCTCGCGCAGCATCGCTGCGGGGTCCTGCCCGTGGACGATCGCCACAAGAGATTTGCCGCTGCTGGTAAAGGGGTTCGGCGGAACCGCTTTGGCGGGGACCAGCTCGCCGTCAGGCTCGAACAGGAGGGCGCCCACCATCGAGCGAGGGGCCGCAACGATGGCAGGGAGAAAGCTGAGCCCAAACCCCAAGCGGGTCAAGAGGTCGCGCCGTGTCAGCGCCATCCGGCAAACTTTTCCCTTCGCTCAAAAAAGCGTCATCTGCTCGGCCGGCGGGCGTCGGAAGGTCCGCGGAATCGGCTCGTCGGCTTCCTCGGGAAATCCTGCCTTGCGCCGTCCCATCTCGAACAGGCGCTCGATCATCTCCCAGTAGGCTCCCTCTCCGTGATGGCGCTTGAAAAAGTCTCCCTCGCTGAGCTTGCCGCCGCGGACTTCCCGAATCCTGTTGGCGATCTTCCCGATGCGATCCGGAAAGGCTTGAGCCATTCGCTCCAGGAACACGTCCTGGACATGGCCTGACAGCCTCAGCAGCACGAAGGTGGCCTCACCGGCGCCGGCCTGCCGGGCGAGGGCGAGGATCTCCGGAATGTCCTGCTCATTGAGGCCGGGGATCACCGGGGCGATGGAGACGCCGGTCGGAATGCCGGCATTCGACAAGGCGTTCAGGGTCTCCAGACGCTTGGTGATCGAAGGGGCCTGCGGTTCCACCTTCCGGGCCGTGGCATTGTCGGCGAACGGGATGCTGAGATAGACCCGAACCCACGCTTCGCGCCGAAGGCGAGTCAGGACATCCGCGTCTCGCGCCACCAGCGCGGATTTCGTGATGATCCCCACCGGATTCCGGAATTCCGCGCACACCTCCAGGCAGGCTCGGGTCAAGCGGTAGGTCGCTTCCAGCGGCTGATAGCAGTCGGTGTTGCCCGAGAACACGATCAAGTCGCCTTGCCAGGACGGTTTGCTGAACGCTTGCCGCAGGAGCGCAGCCGCATTGGGCTTGGCGACGATCTTGGAGTCGAAATCGGTTCCCGCGCCGAACCCCCAGTACTCATGGCTCGGCCTCGCATAGCAGTACGCGCAGGCGTGGAAACACCCCCGGTACGGATTGACGCTCCAGCGAAACGGGAGATCGGGGCTGTCGTTCCGGCTGAGGATCTCCCGGGACTCCTCCTCATAGACCTGCAGCGTCACCTGAGGCGGTGGCTCGAGAAGCTCCCGATCGTGTGACTCGAACGGGTTGTGCGGATTGGAAATGACCTTCATGACTGTGCCCGGCCCGGATTGGCCGGCGCCGGTCAGTTCAGGACCGGATGCGGTTGGCCGCAGGAGCAGGTGCCGGCACGAGTCTCTCGAGGGGTACCTGCCGGCGGACCATTCGGCTGGTCAGGATCGTAATTGAGGTTGGGCGACAGCCACCGCTCCAGGGTGCGAAGGTCCATCTGCTTTCGGAGATGATAATCCAGCACCTGATCGCGGCCGATCCTCCCCACCGCGAAATAGCGGGCCTGAGGATGGGCGAAGTACAGCCCACTGACCGAGCTGGCCGGGTACATGGCAAAATTCTCGGTAAGACGGATGCCGGTATGCGTTTCCACCTGCAAGAGATCGAACAAGATCCGCTTT
>CAYZKG010000057.1:0-17075 GCA_964478915.1 uncultured Nitrospira sp. | reverse complement strand
AAAGTGCAGCAAGGCAAGGAACCGGACGATTGGAAACCGATGCCAACGGTCGGAGCTGGCGTCCAGGAAATACGAGTCTGGGACGAAAGCGGGACCTACCGGGTGCTTTATGTGGCCAAATTCGAGGAGGCAGTCTACGTGCTTCATGCCTTCGAGAAACGGTCTCAGAAGACCGTGAAAGGCGATGTACAGTTAGCGAAAGGTCGATATACCGACTTGCTGAAGTGGAGGAAGGAGCAGCACCTATGACACGCGCTACAGTGACCAAGGGCAGCGGGAACGTGTTTCGAGATTTGGGATTCTCCGAAGAAAAGTCCGCTGAACTGATTCTAAAAAGCAGCTTGCTTCAGGCTCTCCAAGAAACGATCAAAGACCGAGGCTGGAAACAGGTGGAGGCGGCGGCTCGGTTGGGCATAGACCAAGCCAAGGTGTCGAAGCTCTTAGCCGGTCAAATGGCCGGGTTTTCCATCGAACGCCTCGTCAATTTTCTCTCGTTGCTGGGCCAAGATGTCGAAGTAACGGTCCGCAAGGCTCCCCGTGGGCGACGACTCGGCACAGTCCGGGCTCGGATCACCAGGAAGTTAGACAAGGTCGCTGGGTAGATGGCACGAGCACCTAGTGGACGTTGGCTTTGTTCACCAACCGAATGGGCGGCAGCACGTGCTCTGTGACCCAGTGGCCTTCCCCAAAGCCGAGAGAGAACACACACGAGCCTGCCAGCTCCAATGCAGGTCAGGAACCATTACGGTACCTTTGGAAACCAGCATGTGCTCAGGGGAGTGCGCCGAATCATCTGCTCATCCGGCTTTACGTTGGCGATTGACGAGTGACCAATGACGAATTACACGTCACGTCTCATCGCCCGGTGGGCTAGCCAGCCGACCAGGGCGCCGACCCCGCTGCTGGCTGCGCCCAAGTACCAGATTCCGAGATACTCGGCCAACCCGTCCGCGTTTGCGGTCCCTGTCCCGCCCGCCGCTGCCACCATCCCCACGTAGCCGCTCACCGACAGCGAGACCGCTCCGGCGAATTGCCCGACCATATTGATCCAACCGAGGGACTCCCCTGCCCGCCCGACGCCCCACCGCTCCGCCGCGGCCGCATTCACGACCGGGAACGTGTGCAGCGAGACCCCGATCAGCAACGCCAACGCGCCGAGCAGCCACGGCGAAGCCATCGGGACGGCGAGCAGGCCGAACACGACGGTACTGACCGCCAGGCCGCTCGCGGCCACCAGGATGCGGCTGATCCCGCGTGCCAGCAGGAAATCCGACAACCGGCCGATCAACGGACTGCCGACGACATGGCCGATCACGTAGATGACGCCGATCGCTCCACCGGCTACAACGGCCGCCTCCTGTGCATAGCCCCACCGCGCCCGGTACAGATCCGTCGCATACAGGGGGAGCCAGGCAGGGACTAAGCGCAAGGCCACGATGCCTGCGGCAAAGTACAGTCCTAACAACCACAGCGCCGGGTCGCTCAGCCACGGCCCACGTTGTTTCTTTGTGAAAGAGGCGACAGCAGATGTTCGGGCCACGGACTCACTGGGATCGGACCGTAAGAGCACCAGACAGATCACGCCGATCCCCGCAATCAGCGCGGCGATCGCCACCATCGCCGCACGCCAGCCGGATGTGGCCAGGTCCGGCCGATTCAGAAAATAGATGCCCAGGAGCGGCAGGAGCAGAAAGGCCGCTGCTTCTCCCAGTCCGCCTCCCAACCCGTAATAGGCTCCATTGGCCATCCCGCGTTCCTCCGGCTGAAACCATCGGGCCAGAAGCCCGGCGATCGGCACGAATCCGCAGGCGGCGGCAATCCCGATTCCCAGCCGCCACCCGATGGCTCCGCTGAGGCTTTCCGCCGTGGCGAAGAGGCCGAGCAACACGGCCGCAGCAATTATGCCGAGGGAGATGACGAGGCGCCCTCCGATCTGATCGGTCAGACGTCCCCAGGGGACCTGCGCCAGCGCGTACGGATAGAAAAACGCGGCTCCGAGCAGGCCGAGCTGGGCTTTGTCGAGGCGAAGGTCGGCGCTGATATAGGACGACAGACCCGTATAGCTCCAGCGGGTCAGGTGCGAAGTTGCATACGCAAGGATGCAGCAGCCCAAGATCACCCAGCGGTACCGAACCGTGAGGCGTGAGGCGTAAGGCGTAAGGGGACCGAAAGGTGTCATGATCGGCTAGGAGTTCGCCGCGCGCTTGGCGAGAGGGTTGGGAGCTTTTGGCATCCACCGCGGCACGGTGCGAAGATAGCTCTCGTATGATGTCCCGAATTTCTTCTTCAAGGTCGGCTCTTCATAATAGATCACAAAGAGATGGAAACCGGTCCACGCTACAACGGCGTAAGCCAGCAGCGTCCAGGATCGGAACACGAGCGCCTCGCCCGCCAGGATAAGGACGATGCCTAGATACATGGGATTCCTCACCGCGCGGTACAGCCCGTTGGCCACGAACATCTTCGGCGGGTCCCAGATGGCCGGCGTCCCCTTTCCGGTGAACGTGAAATCCCAGGCACACCACAGATAGGTGATGGCGCCGGCAAGGATCGGAATCACTCCGCCGTACCGAAGCGGTCCGAGATCGAACCACATGGTGACCGGGTGAAGAGTCAGGATGAGATAGGGAATTCCGACGGTGGCGGAACCAGGTACGAGGATCGTGAACAGCAGCGTTCTGAGAAAGACCGGCATGAGAGGTGGCTAGGAATCCACGAGGCGCGCTGACAGATTAATACGGCCGATGTCGGCGTCCCGCTGGGCCTGGGTGTATCGCTCAGGCGTACCCACATCGAACCAGTATCCCGACATCACATAGCCATAGATGTCGCCATCGCGTTCGAGCCAGCTTACATAGGCATCAATGATAGAGGTTTCCCGGCTTACCGGGACGTCGCGGAGCAGTAGCGGGTCGATTACATGGATGCCGGCAAACATCCACCGGTGGATGCCGGTTGGGTCCTGATGCGCTCGCGGTCCCCCTTTTCCGGTAATGGATACGACACGCCCCTGCTGGTCAGTCTCGATGACGCCCCACCGCTCTGCCTCCGGATCATCTCGCAGGGCCATCGTGGCCAGCCCGCCATGCTCACGGTGAAAGGCTATCATTCCGGTCAAATCCAAATCCAAAAGCGTATCCCCGTTGATGACCAGAAACGGCTCGCCTCCGAAGAACGGTTCCGCCTGTTTGATCCCGCCGCCTGTTCCCAGGATGATCGGCTCGCGCGAATACCAAATGCGCAGGCCGAGCTGAGAGCCGTCCCCAAGCTCCTCTTCGATCAGGTGACCGAGGTAGTGCAGGTTGATGCACACCTCTGTAATCCCGTGCTTCCGCAGCAATAGCAGATTCCAGACGATGAGCGGTCTCCCGGCAATCGGCAGGAGCGGCTTGGGCATTGTGTCGGTCAGCGGGTGCAAGCGTGTGCCGTGCCCCGCCGCCAGGATCATCGCTCGCACGGTGTGCTCGTGCAGGCCATAGGCCATGGGCTATAGGCAATGGGAAAGATCGCGGCCATGGCCCATCGCCTTTTGCCCATCGCCCATCGCCTCGTCTTATTGGAGTTCTGGCACATACGGCGCCAGATGAGCGCGCAGTGTCGCGAGCTCGGAATATTTCTCCAGATTCCGCCGGACGTAGCCGAGCGTGCGCGGGATGTCGGCCAGAAAACTGGGGTTCCGCTTCACGCGATGGATATAGACGAACCGGCCTGCCGCCTTGAGATTCCGCTGGATACTGGTGAGATCAAACAGGCGACAAAAGGCGGCTCGATCGGGCCACGTGACGCCATGGACCGCCATGCCCTCCAGGTACTCGGCGATCAAGTCGTTGATCAACCCTTCTTCCAACTCGATGTAGGCATCGCGGAGCAACGACGCCAGATCGTACGTGGCCGGGCCGAGCAGCGCATCCTGAAAATCGAGCACCCCGAGCCCATGCCCCTCACGGACCATGAGATTACGGGAGTGATAGTCCCGATGCGTGAAGACCTTCGGTTGGGCGGCCAGCAGTTCGGCGATCTTGTGAAATTCCGCCCGTACCTGCTTTTCATCAGAGGGCGCCATGGCCCTGCCTCTTCTTGCCACGACCCCGTACTCCAGGAAGTGGTCAAACTCCCACATCAGCAGCGGCACATCAAAGGTCCGGCTGAATGCGAGACAGCCCGGATTGGGCGGGCGGGAGGCGCGGGTCTGCATGCGGACAAGCAAATCGATCGCCGTGCGGTAAAGGCTACGAATCTCGGCGCCGCTTCCGGTCCGGCAGGCTTGGGTGAGCAGGCAGTCGCCAAAGTCCTCCAGGTACAAAAGACCGGCGGCCTGATCGTAGTGATACAGACTCGGGACCGGCAACTCGGCCTCGGCCAGGTGCCGCCCGATATTGATGAAAGGAAGCTCCGTGATCGGAGAGACCGCCCCGCTGACCGCCTCCTCGGACTCCTTGAAGGCCTCCGGAGAGGCCAACTGCATGAGAATCAACGACGGAAGGGGCCCTCCGTGCAGCTCCACGCGATAATACCGCCGGTTGGACGCATCCCCGGCAAGATGAACGAGGCGCGTGGCTTCCGTGTGGAAGGGCAACCGGCTGTGAACAGTTTGCGAGACAATGGAGAACTTTGGCGGGGCGGGAACCGAGCCGCTCATACGGGCGGATTATACCGGGCATCCCGTGCCTTGTCACATGACAGGGCTACCTCGCGTGTTGAATGCCACGGTACCCTGTGACATACTGCGCCTGTCTGTTCAGTGCTGATCATGAAAGATCTACAGGTCTGTATTCTCTGGCACATGCACCAGCCGTACTATACGGACCCGGTGACCCGGTCCGTCAGCATGCCGTGGGTCCGCCTCCACGCCACCAAAGCCTATTTCGATATGGCGTTCATCCTCGAGCGCTTTCCGACCGTCAAGGTGACGGTCAACTTCACCCCATCCTTGCTCCTTCAGCTTCAAGAGATGGCGTCGGGCTCCGTGCACGATCTGTTTCTGGAGCACGCGCAACGGCCTGCCGCCGATCTGACGTCCGCAGAACGGGCCTTCGTGGTGCGGCACTTCTTCGCGGCCAACTGGGCGACGATGGTCAGGCCCTATCCGCGATACCACGAATTGCTGGTGAGGCGGGGCACGGATGTGAGGCCCGCCGAGCTCGAGCGGGTGGCAAGGCAATTCACCGCGCAGGACCTCCTGGATCTTCAGGTGTGGCACAACCTGGCATGGTTCGGCTTCGGCACCGTAGCCCGCCACCCGGAGCTTGCCGCGCTCCGGCGGAAGAACCGGGGATTCACCGAGGAGGACAAGAAACAGGTCCTCGCGCTTCAGCTCCAGACCATCGCCGCGATCATCCCGCTCTATCGGCGACTGGCCGAGGCCGGGCAGATCGAGCTGACCACCAGCCCGTTCTATCATCCGATCCTTCCTCTGGTGATCGACTCGGATGTTGCGCGGCGGGCTCGCCCCGATCTCCCGCTGCCCACGCGGTTCCAGGCGCCCAGTGACGCGGAATGGCATGTGCGCAGCGCGGTTGCGCTGCACGCGGACATATTCGGCCGTCCTCCACAAGGCTTGTGGCCTTCAGAGGGATCGGTCTGTCCTGAGATGGTCCCGCTCGTCAAGCGCGCCGGGCTGGGATGGATGGCCACCGATGAAGGTGTCCTGGCGCGGTCGCTGGGAGGCTGGAACCGCGATCACGACCTCTACCGTCCCTACGCGATCGGCGATGCCGGAGAGGAGCTTGCTATCGTGTTCCGCGATCGAGACCTCTCCGACGCCATCGGGTTCGTCTATTCAAAGAACACGCCGGAGTCCGCCACCGAAAATTTCCTGGGCCGCCTCGCAGACATCGGACGACGCGCCCAGGGGCCCCGTCCGATGGTCGCCGTCATCCTGGACGGGGAAAACCCCTGGGAGCATTACTACGATGGCGGCGAGCGGTTCCTGGCCGGTGTATACGGCGGGCTGGCAACGGGATCGCGCCACCACAAGGATGTTCACGCCTCTGCCGTGACGGTCAGCCAGTACCTGGAAGCGCATCCGCCTAGCCGGAAGCTCCACCACCTGCACACGGGCTCCTGGATCAACCAGGACTTCAAAATCTGGCTCGGCCATCCTGAGGACAACCGAGCGTGGGAATTGCTCCGCGAGACCCGCGCTCGGCTGGTGGAAGTCACGCCGACCCTGACGCCGGATCAGAGCCGGGAGGCCTGGAACGCCCTGTACGCCGCCGAAGGCAGCGACTGGTTCTGGTGGTACGGGGATGACTTCGAGACCGATTACAAGCTGGAATTCGATCGTCTGTTTCGAACCCATTTGCGGAACGCCCTCCAACGGGGCGGGCTGGCGGCTCCCGAGTTTCTGAATGATCCGATCGTGGCGCTTCGGGAACCGGATCGCTCTCGCCAGCCGGTGGACCTGTTGTCCCCGACTATCGACGGCCTGGTCACCGACTTTTTCGAATGGCATGGCGCCGGCATGCTCGATGTCTCGCCTCCGCTGGGCGCCATGTGGAAGGCGCACCGCTTCTTCTCCTGGATCGCGTTCGGCTACAGCCTTGAGGCGCTGTTCCTGCGGCTCGATCCCGACGGCCATGCAATGACCCCTCCCCGCCTTGACGTCGAGGTGCATCTGTATCTGCCGGGCGGGGAACACCGGTTGATCTTTCCCCTGACTCACCCGATACTGGAGACCTTCACGCTCTATTCCGGGACTTCCGGCTCCGCCATGTCGGTAGCGGGGCAGCACCGAACCATCTGTCGCCGGAAGATCATCGAGCTGGCCATCAGTTTCAAGGAGCTCGGGCTGAAGCCCCGACAGGAATTCAAAATGTCGGTGGTGGTGACTCAGGATGGACTGGAAGTGGAGCGGTATCCTCGGTATCATCCTATAGTCTTGACCGTCCCGGACGAAAACTTCCGGGCCGTGATGTGGAAAGTGTAATGCTGGGCAATGGGCTAGTGGCAAGGGGCAATGGGGTGAAGACTTCCCCCTATCGCCTATTGCCCATCGCCTATCGCCTGCGGAGTTGCCATGCCTGATTTAAGACGTGATCCAGTGGTCGGCCGCTGGGTGATCATTTCCACCGAGCGCGCCAGCCGTCCTCAGGAACTCCAATACCCTCCGGCCGACCAGGCCGGACAGACCCTGTGCCCGTTCTGCCCGGGCCAGGAACGGCTCACGCCTCAGGAAATCCTCGCCTACCGCCCGCAGGGTGGCGACTTCAACACACCCACGTGGAGCGTACGCGTGGTTCCCAACAAGTTCCCGGCTCTCCAGATCGAAGGGGAGCTGGGCCGGGAAGGCGTCGGGCTGTACGATCGGATGAACGGCATCGGAGCCCATGAGGTAATCATCGAAACGCCGGATCACAAAGCTACCCTCGCCGATCTGCCGTCCAAGCAGATCGAGGATGTCCTGTGGGCCTATCGGGACCGGATGGTGGATCTTCGGCGTGACTCGCGGTTTCGCTATCTCCTGGTGTTCAAAAACCACGGCGCGGCGGCCGGAGCCACGCTGGAACACACGCATTCCCAGCTCATCGCCCTGCCGATCATCCCGACGAGCGTCATGGGTGAGATCAACGGCTGCCGTGCGCATTTCCTTCAAAAGGAGCGCTGCATCTATTGCGACATCGTCCGGCAGGAGCTGGAGGATACCGACCGGCTGGTGACCCAGAACCCCGAGTTCGTCGTGATCACGCCCTTCGCCGCCCGCTTTCCGTTCGAGATGTGGATTCTCCCCAAGCGCCATGCTGCGTATTTCGAGGAAAGTCAAAAAATCCAGGTGGAGCTGCTGGCCCGCATCCTTTCCGAAGCCTTGCGCCGCATGGATCGGATTCTCTTGCGACCGGCCTACAATTTCATTCTGCACACCTCGCCCCTCCACGAAAAGACCGGCGACTTTTACCACTGGCACATCGAATTGATCCCGAAGCTGACCCAGGTGGCCGGATTTGAATGGGGCACCGGGTTCTACATCAATCCGGTCAAGCCTGAAGAATCCGCTACATTTCTGCGAGACGCAGCCATTTAGGCGATGGGCGATGGGCTATGGGCAATAGGCTATCGGGCGAAGCAGTCGCAATCCCATGGCCTATCGCCATTGCCTATCACCCATTGATCGACGTATCATCGCCCTATGAAAGTGCAGCTCAGCCATCCGGCCCGCCAGGTGGAGGTCAAAGGCCCCAAGCGCGTCCGGGAGCTCCTGCGGGAGCTGAACCTGATTCCCGAGGCGCACCTCGTCATTCGCGGCGACGACCTGGTGACCGAGGACGAAACGCTGAAGGACGAGGATCAGGTCGAGGTCCGTCCGGTGATCTCCGGCGGCAGCCGCCTATAGCCGATAGCCTCTAGCCCATAGCCTCTTGGGTATTCCATGCGATGTAAGAAGTGCAAAACGAAGGCGGTGATCGGGCTGCCCCGTCACAACGCCGCCTTCTGCAAGCCCTGTTTCAACGAATTCGTGCACGACCAGGTGCTCCGTGCCGTGAAAGGCGACCGGATGTTCACCGGGCAGGATCGCATTCTGGTGGCGGTCTCAGGAGGAAAGGACAGCCTGGCGCTCTGGCATGTACTACTGACGCTGGGGTTCCGCGCCGACGGCCTGTATGTCGATCTGGGCATCCCCGGCTACTCCGCCAAATCCCGTGAAAGAGTGGAGCGCTTCGCGGAGACCGTGGCTCGACCGCTCAATGCCACGCTGCTGGTCCATACGGTGACGGACCAGGAAGGCGCCGGCATTCGGGAATTGGCCGACATGGTCGATCGGCCGACCTGCTCTGTCTGCGGCACGATCAAGCGGTACCGGTTCAATCGAGCGGCCGTGGAGCACGATTACGACGTCATGGCCACCGGCCACAACCTGGACGATGAAGCGGCCCGCTTGTTGGGGAATGTCCTTCACTGGCAGGAAGACTATCTGGAGAAGCAGGGGCCGTCCCTGCCGGCCTCGCTCGAAGGCTTCGCTAAAAAGGTCAAACCCCTGTATCGGCTCTCGGAGCGGGAGATCGCCGCGTACGCGGTGCTCAACAAGATCGACTATATCGTTGAGGAGTGCCCGATGGCCAAGGGCTCCAAGATGCTGCTCTACAAGGAGGTCCTGAACCGCTTGGAAACCGAGTCACCCGGCACCAAGCAGCGTTTCTACTGGGGATTCCTCGACAAGCAAAGGGCGCACTCGGCTCCCGATTCCATGGCGGCGAAGGACCAGGCCGCTCTTCATCCCTGCGCGGTCTGCGGCCAGCCAACTTCCGCAGAGATCTGTTCTTTCTGCAAGATGATGGCGCGGGCGGCTAACTTGGCTCATCCCTAGTGAGCCTTTGATGAGCCAATGAGCTTCTCCCAGTCCGTTTCCGCAAAGTTCGTGAACTCGGCGGCCAGCTTGTAGTATGGCTTTCCTTGATCATCCAGTAGGCGCTGGATCCGAAGTACCCGACCACGTATATCCGCCAGCTTCCCGCCCTTGGGCAGGCTAAAGGACAGCACAAGCTCGGATCCGGTCAGGTACTCCTCTCTGGTATTCAGAACGAATCCGCCCCGGCTCAAATTTTTGATCACGCCCTGATGTACGCGGCTCTTCTCCGGATCGCGATAAATGGCGAATAACGACACGTCTATCCGATCATGCCGTCTGAGATCCTTGTCTGGCGCCGGCGCGGCAAGGACATCGAGGACTTCGTAGACTTCAACCGATTCCGACCGTCCCTTCAGCTGGATGGCAGCCGAAGGCTGGGACCGCACCCGTTCCTTCACCCGCTGGTAGGTCGCCCCGCTGATCAGGATTCCTCCCGGTGGCGCGCTCGCTTGCAGCCGGGACGCCACGTTCACGCTGTCCCCGATGATCGTGTACTCCATCCTGGAGGCCGAGCCGATATTCCCTGCCACCACCACCCCGCTGTTGATCCCGATTCGAATCCGGATGGGAGCTCCCCACTGGCGTGTCGCTGTATCCTCCATCTGTTTGGCCGCCTTTTGGATAGCTAGGGCGGCAGAAATCGCATCCATCGCGCTGTCCTCCGAAGGCACTGGCGCTCCAAATACCGCCATAACCGCGTCGCCGATGAACTTGTCCAGCGTTCCCCGATGCTGAAAAATAATGTCGGCCATCACAGACAGGTATTCGTTCAGGAGCCGGACCACATCTTCGGGCTGGAGCTTGTGAGAAACCTGCGTAAATCCGCAGATGTCGGCGAACACTACCGTACAGTCCACCCGTTTGCCGCCCAGTGTCAGGACTTCCTTGCGCTCCATGATATCGTCCACGACGCTCGGCGAGAAATAGCGTTGCAACGTCATCCGCACAGCGGTCTCCTTCCGGACGTTCTCGTACAGACGGGCATTTTCGATCGCGATGGCTGCCTGGTTTGCAAAATTGGTCAGAAACTCGACGCTGTCGTCGGTAAAGGCAGCGGTGCGCAGATGGTGATCCACGTAGATGACCCCGATGATCTCTCCGGACTTGAGCCTCAACGGCACGCACAGGAGGGACCGGATGTTCTGATCCAAGACGCTCCGCATGTCCTTGAATCGCTTATCGGTCAGGGCGTCAGTGGCAATCACCGGGCGGCCTTCGTTTGCCACCTGGATCGAAATGGTGCTGCTGATCTTCTGCTGGGCGGGGTCCCGAAGTTCCGCTTCCATGTTCCTGGCCACTTCGATCTTCAGCTCTCCGGTTTCCTGATCCTTCAACATCAGGAACCCGCGCTCAGCGTTCATGACCTTGATCGCCATGTCCATGATCAGGTCCAGCAGCCTCTCGGTCTCGATGACCGAGTTGATGGCTTTCCCTACTTCGGCGAGCGTGGCCATTTCACGCTGCGAGAGGGTCAGCTGACCGAAGCTGTCGCGCAAGCCTTGATAGACCGAGCCAAGCCCGGTTAGCTGGTCGAGCGCGGCCTCCCGCGCCCCGTCCGATTGAATGATCTGTTTCAGGGCCCGAAGCCGCCGCTCGAACTCATCGAGCCTCTCCTTGAGCACGACGTACCGTCGCATGTGCAGCCGGCACTGGACGCAATACGTCGCCGCCGGCTGCTCGTACCCGCAGTATGGACAGCGCATTGTAGTGGCCATCTGAGTCACTGCTTCTTCTGCTGGAGCGCCAGATCCCGCTTCAGGGCGTCCATATCGTGATAGCGATCTTCCGGACGCTTCTGGAGCGCGGTCATCACGATGGCGTCGAGCCACTGAGAGATCTTCGGGTTGATCACGGCGGGAGGCACAGGTCGCTCATGCACCTGGCGGTAGGTCAGATCTCCTCCCGCGAAAGGAAGCTCCCCGGTCAAGAGCTCATACAGTAAGACTCCTAACGCGTAGATGTCCGCTCGCGCATCCACCGGCTTGCCCAGGATCTGCTCCGGCGCCATGTATGCCGGCGTGCCCAGGATCTGGCCGGTCCGAGTCACCCGCGAAGCGCCCTCCGCCAGCCAGGCCAGTCCGAAGTCGGTGATCTTGATACCTCCCGCTCGCGTCAACATGATGTTGTCCGGCTTGATGTCACGATGGACGACGCCGGCGCGGTGCGCAAAGGCCAGCGCATCGCAGATCGACACGGCGATGGATTGGACCTCCTCTACGGGCAATGACCCTCGTTCCATCCGATCCCGCAGCGAGCCTCCGTCGATGTATTCCATGGCGATGAACAGCGGCTCTTTCACGTGAATATCGTAGATCGTCACGATGCCGGGATGCATCAGCGCGCTGGCGGCTTGGGCTTCCCGAATGAAGCGCGACACCGCTTCGGAATCGCCCCGCATCTCCTCGTTGATGAATTTGAGCACCACCGGCCTCTTGAGCATGCGATCCACGGCGCGGAACACGCGGCCCATTCCTCCTGCTCCGATCTCCGTGAGCTGCTCATACCGATCGCGCACCGCGTCTTCGGGAAGGCCGGCCGGCCGGGAAGGCCCAACCGCAGGGGATACGGTAGCCGCCTGGCCGGCGATCCGCCCCAGGCGTTGGACGACATCCTTGTAGGCCGCGTCAATGGACAGGATCCGTTTGTAGGCCTCCTGCGCCCGCTCCGGCCGCTGGCTCTCTTCGAACGCCCGCGCAATCTGGTACAGACAGTCCTTCTGTTTCTCCGCCGGAAGGGGCACGCGCAGGAGGGCCTCGAATTCCCGCTCGGCAAGATCCACCAGACCTTTCCGCATGAAGATCAGGCCCACACTGAGCTGCGCATCAGCTTGGAGGGGAGAGGTGGAACGGGCGACCTGCTGGTAGAGTGACAGGGCCTTCTCGTCGGAGCGTCCCTGTTTCAGATAAACCGTGGCGAGCTCGCTCATCACCCGTGTCGTCTCCTGCGGTGACAGCCGGCCGGCCTCAAGTCGCGTCTCGTATTCATGCAGCTTGCGTTCAACTACCAGGCCTTCCAGCTCCTCGAGCCGCGCTCGGCACTCCTGATTTCCCGGGTTCACCAGGAGCAGCTGCTCGAGCACGGCCTTGGCCGCATCGAGCTCTCCGGTTTCCAGGGAACGGTCCGCGGTGGCCCTGAGGGTTTCTTCGATCCGCTGCCTCAAAGCCGGCTGCTCGGCCACGGCAGGACGCAGGGACTCCAGATGCTGTCGTGAGGCCTGGAAGTCTCCTGCCCGCAGACTGAGCGTGAACAGCTCCGCGAGCATTGCCGCCTTGCCGCCGGCCGTCTGGACCCGTGCCAGCAGGTGCTGCAGGCGCTCGCGGCTTTCGCGCTGTATGGCCGGATTGAGCCGGACCGCTTCCCGGTAGTAGTGCAGCGCCTGCTCAATGTCACCGCCTTCGGCGCTCAATTCACCGAGGACCCAGTGAATCTCGGATGCGGCGGGATGAGCCTCCACATACCGGCGCAGGAGCGTTTGGGCCCGCTCATGATCTCCCTCGAACCAGGAGGCGTACGCCAGGCGACAGACCGCCGCGGGATCCGGGGACCGTTTCACAGCGGTCTCCAGCTCCTGGACGATCTGCTGGAGCGTTCCCTGCTTCCGGTAAATGTCGAATTGCAGCCGGTTGGCTCCTTGGTGCATGGGCGCGCGTTTGATCAGCTCTTCGACGCCTCCGAGCACCTTGTCGGCACGCTCCGGACGTGTCTCCCACATCTTGCGATACTCTTGCACTGCCAGGTCGTACTGGCCGCGGGCGGCGTGAATCAGCGCGGAATAGTGGTACTTGTCCGAGAATGCGCCCTTCACGGCCTTGAGCCGATCAAATATCTTTAACGCCTCTTCGTGCTGCCCCCTGGCATACTGGATCTGTCCCAGGATCAGGTGATAGCGCATGTACCGGACGCCCAGGTCGAGGCTCTGCCGGAACAAATCCTTGCCGGGGTAGAGCTCGTTGATCTTCTGGCAGGTCTGGAGCGCTTGGTCGAGCATCTGCTGCTGGTAATAGGCCACGGCCAGATCGTTCAAGGCCTTGATATCGTTCGGATCGGTCTTCAGTTGTTGGAGCGCGGTGCTGATGACGCGCTTCCAGTCCTTTGCGGTGTAAGCCTTCTTCCGCCTGGATGAGAGACTGAGATGAAACATCGTCGCTAGGGTTTTGACGCGAAAGCCTTCGAAGTGTAGGAGATTCCACCCCGGCTTTCAAGTTTTCGGAGAATGGCGCCCTTGAAATGGCGCGGCGGAAACCGTAAGCTGCCTTGAGCGAGAGTCGAGGTCTCGTGAAGGAGCTGTTCGAAGCGGGTGAGCAATGATGGCCACGACCGAGCGAGATTACTACGACGTCTTGGGCGTCCCGCGGACCGCTTCCCAGGACGACATCAAAAAGGCCTACCGCCGCCTGGCCCGGCAGTACCATCCCGACCTGCACACCGGTCCGCGCAAGGTCTCAATGGAGCAGAAATTCAAGGAGCTCAACTCCGCTCATGAAGTCTTGGGCGATCCGGAAACGCGGAAAAAATACGACCGGTACGGCCGCAATTGGCGAGAGGCGGAAGCCTATGAACGCGCTCGCCGTGAGGCCGGCGCCGGGGCAGGAGACCCCCGCTTTTACACCACCGGCGAAGGTCAGGACTTCGGCGATCTTTTCAATATGTTCTTCGGCCGTGAAGGCGGCGGTGGCGACCTCGAGAGCACCGTTCGCCTGAGCTTGCGGGAGGTGCTCACCGGGACCACTCGGCGGCTCCAGCTTTCTGAGCCCGTCACGTGCGGTACCTGTGGCGGATCGGGGACCCATGGCGGCCGCCGGTGCCCGGCGTGTGGAGGGACCGGCGCGCGGGAGGAAGTCAGGACGATTGACGTCAAGATCCCGGCCGGAGTCCAAGACGGCTCGCGGGTGCGCGTCCCCGGAAAAGGCGCCCACGGGGGTCGCGTGGGGAAGCACGGCGACCTCTACCTTCGCATCCAGATCGAGCCCGATCGCGTGTTCCGTCGGCGCGACAATGACCTGCACGTGACTCTCCCGGTCTTCCCATGGGAGGCTGCGCTCGGGGTGGAGGTCCTTGCGCCGACCTTGACCGACACGATCCGGGTCAAGGTCCCGCCAGGCAGCCGGTCAGGCGGGAAGCTTCGCATCAAAGGACGCGGGTTGCCGACGGAAACAGGAGCGCGCGGGGATCTCTATTTCATCCTGCAGATCGTCCTTCCGTCCTCCCTTTCGGACGAGGAGCGCAAGCTCTACCAGCAGCTCGCTCGTCTACCCCGCTCGGATCCGCGAGCGGAGTTGCTCCGAGAGGCACGCCATGGATAACTTGGGAGGCTTGCTGCGTTGAAGAGTGGTCAGCGATTGGTATGAGTGTCAACTAACCCGGAGGAGAACAACCATGAATGGAAGAATAGCGATCTCGGTCTTGGCGGCACTATTGCTGGCGAGCCAGCCGGCATGGGCGGAAAAAGAAGGCGGGTACGGGAAGCGGATGGGCGAGCACAGCTACGGCGGCCATGGCATGTCCCGCCACGGCGGGACCGGCCAGTATATCCGGTACGTCCTCAAGCATCAGAAGGAGATCGGCCTGTCCGAAGAGCAGGTGAGCAAGCTCAAGACGATCCAGCTTGAATTCGACAAGACGCGCATCAAGACCGAGGCCGATATCCTCGTGGCCGAACGGGAGCTGCAGGCCCTGGTGGAGGACTATAAATCCGATCTCGGGGCCGTTGAGGCGAAGCTGAAGCAAAGCGAGGGTATTGAGGTTCAGCTTCGGCTGGCTGCGATCAAGGCCAAACGTGACGCTCGGGCCGTGCTGACGCCCGAGCAGATCGAAAAGCTGAGGGCTGAGCATGACAAGGCCATGAAGGAAGGCGCGAAAGAGCGAAAGATGATGCACGAGAAGGGCGGGGACTCCAAAGGAATGCACCGCGAAAAGAAATAGAGGACGCCAAATGCCCATGAACCTCAAGCACCAAAGCTCGGCGCTGACCGAGGGGCCTGACCGTGCCCCGGCCCGAGCCATGCTCAAAGCGGTCGGGTTTACCGATTACGACCTATCCCGGCCCCTGGTCGGCGTCGCCAACACCTGGATCGAGGTGATGCCCTGCAATTATCACCTGCGCAGGCTCTCCGAGCGGGTCAAGGCCGGCATCCGGGCCAGCGGCGGCACGCCGATCGAATACAACACGATCGCGGTGTCCGACGGCATCGCCATGGGCACCGAAGGGATGAAGGCCTCGCTGGTGAGCCGGGAGGTGATCGCCGACTCCATCGAATTGGTGGCCCGCGGCCATCTGTTCGATGCGGTGATCGCGCTCTCGGGATGCGATAAAACCATCCCTGGCACGGTCATGGCCCTGGCCCGGCTGAACATCCCGTCCTTGATGCTCTATGGCGGCTCCATCATGCCGGGTAAGTTTCAAGGGCATGACGTCACGATCCAGGACGTGTTCGAAGCGGTCGGGAAGCATTCCTCCGGCAGGATGACGGACGCGGAGCTCCATGATCTGGAGGACCATGCCTGTCCGGGCCCAGGCGCCTGCGGAGGCCAGTTCACCGCCAATACCATGGCGATTGCCTTTGAATTTTTGGGCATCTCGCCGATGGGCATGAACGGAGTGCCGGCGATGGATTCTCACAAGGACGATGTGGCCTTCAAGTGCGGCCAGATGGTCATGGGCCTGTTGCGCAAGGACCTCCGGCCGCGTCAGATCATCACGCGAAAGGCGTTGGAGAACGCCATCGCCGCCGTCGCAACCACAGGAGGCTCGACCAATGCAGTCCTCCACCTGCTGGCTGTGGCGCGGGAAGCGGGCGTGAGACTGACCATTGACGACTTCGACAAGATCAACCGGAAGGTCCCCCTGCTGGTGGACCTCAAGCCGGGCGGCCGCTTCATGGCGGCCGATCTCTATGCCGGCGGCGGGACGACGCTGGTCGCCAAACGCCTCTTGGAAGCCGGACTCCTTCATGCGACCCAGCCGACGGTCACCGGCCGGACGATCGGCGAGGAGGCCCGCGAGGCGACCGAGACGCCGGGGCAGCAGGTCGTACGCCCCCTTTCGAATCCCCTCAAGGCGACCGGCGGCCAGGTCATTCTCAAGGGAAATCTGGCGCCGGAGGGCTGCGTGGTCAAGGTGGCGGGACATTCGATGATGAAATTCCGGGGCCCGGCCAAGGTGTTCGACCGGGAAGAAGACGCTTTCGCGGCGGTCAAGGCTGGGCAGATCAAGGCAGGGGATGTGGTGGTGATTCGCTACGAAGGGCCGGCGGGTGGGCCCGGCATGCGGGAGATGCTGGGCGTCACAGCCGCCATCGTCGGCGCCGGCCTGGGAGACTCCATCGCGCTGCTCACCGACGGCCGCTTCTCAGGCGCGACGCACGGCCTGATGGCCGGACACGTGGCTCCGGAAGCGGTGAGAAACGGCCCGATCGCGGCGCTCAAGAACGGCGACACGATTGTGTTCGATATCCCTAAGCGGCGGCTGGACGTCGAGCTGACTCAGACGGAGATCAAAGCGCGTCTCAAGAAGGCGAAGCATCCCGTCCCGCGTTACACCACCGGGGTCATGGCCAAATACGCCCGCCACGTCTCGTCCGCCTCCGAAGGCGCCGTGACAAGCTAGAAACCTCGGCTGACGATCGCTCGCCCACGCCATACCCTCAATTCAAGCGATCCAACGATCTAGCGATGCCCCGCGCCCAGACGCGCGTTCCTTGTGCGGCGAGGGAACGCGGAGCGGCTCTACTGC